>NZ_MIYM01000020.1:0-18997 GCF_001777155.1 Hydrogenophaga sp. PML113
GCAGCCAACGATACGCGGCGAAATACCGAACAGCAATCCCTTTGAAATCAACAAGTTACCTGCCCATGCCCGCGCCGTTGCTGGGGAAGCGAACCGTCACTTTTGACACTGAAATCAAATGGACCCCTGCTAGGACGAGTGCAGTTCGCCAGCCGCACTGCAGGAGCTCCGCATGGCTTGCCTCGGCTGCGACGAGCTGCGGCTGAGGCAGCCCGGCACGACTCGTGGTCCAATTACGCTATGGACAAATCCGAACTCAAGCTGGGAGAGGAAACCCTTGACCGCGACCACGAAGAGTTGCACGCGCTCATCACGCGCCTGCTGGGCGCATCCGCGGACGACATGGTGCCTGCCCTCGACGCATTGCGCGCGCACGCGGCGCAGCACTTCGCCATGGAGGACGAGCACCTGCGCGACATGAAGGATGGCAACTCGAAGTGCCACTTGGACGAACATGCCAACGTGCTGAAGTCCTTCGATGAAGTCCGGGAGGTGCTGGTCGGCGCCGCCCATCCGCCCGAAATGAAGCAGCGGGTGGTGCAGAGCCTATCCGTGGAACTGCTCGATTGGCTGCCGCACCACGTCCAGGAGATGGATGCCGGCGTTGCAACCTATCGTTCGAAGCAGCGCTTCGGCGGAGCGCCCGTTCAGATCAGCCGCCGCCCAAAGGCCTGAGCTCGCGCGCCCGCGGCGCGAATTCCTTCGGCGGCCAGCCTGCTTGGGAAGAACGGGTACGGTGGCAAGAGCCGGGTTCCTTTCTTGGCCGCTGACTATCGCAAGCAGCAAGTGGACCGGACACGCGGCACCTCAGATCCACGGGAATCTTATGTTGCTGCAGAACTGCCGCAGCGTGCATGCACAGGCTAAGGGTTGCTGTGATCTGACGGGCGGCCAGCAGGTCGGCCTGCAGCACGTCCTTCCGTTGCCAATGCGGTAGCCAGCGCCCGAAGGGCAGCAGGTCACGACACGCTCTGGTAGTAGATGTTCTGCGGATTGCGCGCCTGGGCGAAGAAGAACCAGCGCTCGGCCAGCAGGCCGGCCGCCTGCGAGGCCAGCGCCAGCAGCCAAGCCAGCGCCGAGCCGGACAGCAGCGCCCAGGCGGGCAGCCCTGGAAGCCCACCCGAGCCATGCGCACTGCGGGGGCCGAGGCGCCGTGGAAGAACTCGCGCGTGTTGAACGAGCCACCAGTCATGCCCATCGACTTCTGCACCACCCGCGCCGCATTGGATGCCTGTGGCGGTCTGCGTGGTGGACTTGGGCTTGAGCCGCGCATCGCGGCGCAGCGACAGCGTGCGGGTGAACCACGCCGGTGCTCTCGTTGGCCGAAGTTGCATCTGACGCGCATCTCGTTGCGCGCGGCAATTTCACGGTTGCTGGTGGTGCTCTCCAGCTACAGACCGCGCCTCGGTTTTAGCCGGTAAATCGCAAAACCGGACGCGTCTAGATGAACAAAGCCCCGGTCGGGCTGTTCAGCGTTTACTGCCGGACGCGGTACTGGATAAGCCGCAGGGCCATGCGATGCGGGACGCCGGGCTGCGGGAATCAAGCAGCTCCTGCCGGCGACCGTGAAGTACGTGGTCCGCGGCCGAGTTGCCTCCCCCCTACAAGCTCCCACTCCCCGTCTCCGGGCCCGCCAGCCGCCGCGACACCCAGGCCGTCGCCAGTCCGAGGAGGATCGCCCACTCCAGCGACAGCGTCACCGTCCCGGCGAAGGTCACGACCATCGGCAGCCGGTCGACCGGCTCATGCTTCCATAGGTGCCGGATCTCGCGCGGGTTCACCAGCCCCCACGCCACGACCACCAGCAGCCCCCCGATTACCGCCAGCGGAAGCCAGCGCGCCCAGGGCGCGACAAAGGACAGGATCACGATCAGCAGCACGGCGGCGCTGACCGCCGCCAGCGGCGTGCGGGCGCCGGCCGCCACGTTCACGCCGGAGCGGTTGAATGAACCGCTGGCTGGATACGATGAGAAGAAGGAGCCGGTCAGGTTGGCCAGCCCCTGGCCGACCAGTTCCTGGTTGCCGTCGAAAGGCTCGTTGGCGCGCCGCGCGAACGCCTTGGCGATCGCCATCGCCTCGGTCACCGCCAGCAGCGTCATCACCAGCGCCGGCAGCACCAGGTTCGGCACCTGGCGCAAGTCGGGCAGCGACAGCGGCGGCAGCGCCCCCGGCAGCGCCTCCACGGTGGCCGGCTGCGCGCCCAGCAGGCCGGCGGCGAGCCAGGTGATGGCGGTGCCGCCGATCACTGCCATCAAAATCGGCGGTATCCAGCGGCTGTGCCGCAGCGCCGCCAAATTGATCAGGATGGTGGCCATGGCGGCGATCACCGGTAGCGCCTGGATGGACTGCCCGGTCGTGAATACCGCCCGCAGCGTCTGCGCCACCGATAGCCCGCGCGGCAGGTCGAGTCCGAGCAGCGTGCCGACCTGGCTGTTGACGATCAGCACGGCGGCGCCGGCGGTGAAGCCGGCGATCACCGCATGCGGCACCAGCTCAACCCACTTGCCGACGCGCGCCATCCCCAGCAGCAACTGCAGCGCCCCCACCACGAACGTGAGCGTGAGCACCAGGCCCACGTACTGCGAACTGCCCACCGCCGCCAGCGGTGCCACCAGCGCCATGGTGGTGAGCGAGATGGCATTGGCCGGCCCCGTCACCATCAGGCGGCTGCTGCCGAACAGCGCGGCGATCACGCACGGCATCATCGCCGCATAGAGGCCGTAGGCGGGCGGCATGCCCGCCAGCGTGGCGAAGGCCACGCCCTGGGGCAGCACCACGATGGCCCCGGTCAGGCCGGCCAGCAGGTCCGCCCGCAGCACGTCCTTCTGCCGCCACTGCGGCAGCCAGCGCAGGAAGGGCAGCGCCGGCGTCACGACACTGCCTGGTAGTAGATGTTCTGCGGGTGCCGTGCCTGTGCAAAGAAGAACCAGCGCTCCGCCAGCAGGCCTGCTGCCTGAGATCCCAGCGCCAGCAGCCACGCCAGCGCCGAGCCGCTCAGCAGCGCCCAGGCAAGCAGCAGGATCGGCAGTGCGAAGGCCAGCACCTGAAAGCCTGTCCGCGCCATGCGCATTGCGTGTGCCGAAGCCCCATGGAAGAACTCTCGCGTATTGAAGGAGCCGCCGGTCATGCCCATGGACTTCTGCACCACCCGCGCCGCCTGGATGCCGGTCGCCGTCTGGGTGGTGGACTTCGGCTTCAGCCGCGCATTGCGGCGCAGCGACAGCGTGCGGGTGAACCACGCCAGCGCCGTGGCCGCCAGCGCCCAGGGGGCGATGTCGGAGGCGAACCCGGGTTCCCCCGCCATTACCGCCAGCGCGCCGGCCGTGACAAAGCCGGAGGCCAGGCCGAGCGTCGTGTAGTTCACCACCGTGAGCGGATGCGCCCATTCCTGGATGAAGCGGATGCAGGCATAGATCATCGCGGTGCAGTACCACAGGAGCACGGCGCCGACGATCGCCATTCCGGCGAGCCAGTGCGGCGCCACCGCGTCGCGCTGCGCCAGTGTGGCCAGCAGCGCCCAGCCGCCTACCAGCGCGATGAACGCCGGCAGCACGATCACCTCGCGCGACATCCAGGAGGTGCGCCACATCAGCACCGTACGCCAGGCGCGCAGCGGATGCCCCAGATGGAAGAAGGAGGCGACCAGGGCCACCAGCAACATGCCGGTGGCCGCCCAAAGCAGGGGGGCGAGCGCCGTGGCGGGCGCCATTCCGGCCAGAGTGGCCAACGCCAGTGCCACCACCATCCCCTGGGCGGCGCCGGCGATCGTGGTGAAAAGGATGATCGAGAGGGCTGGCTTCATCGGGCGTCTTTTTCCAACGCACCGCTGCCTGGCTTGTGCTTGCCGGACGCCGGTTCGCCCTTCAGGAAATCGCCCAGCCGGAACTTCGGCTGCGCCTGCGGCGCCGTGCTCCGGGTGACCTGGCGCGGAAGGTAGTGGTTGGCCGGCTGGGTCTCCCACTCAGGCATCAGCTGGTAGCCGCCACGCTCGCGGATCGCCTGCGATACCTCGGAGTCCGGATCCTTGACGTCGCCGAACAGGCGGGCGCCAGTCGGACAGGCCTTCACGCAGGCCGGCTTGCGGTCCTGCGGCGGCAGCAGCTCGTCGTAGATGCGGTCCACGCACAGGGTGCACTTGGTCATCACCTTGCGTTCCTCGTCGAACTCACGGGCGCCGTAGGGGCAGGCCCAGCTGCAATATTTGCAGCCGATGCACTTGTCGTAGTCCACCAGCACGATGCCGTCGCTCTTGCGCTTGTAGCTGGCACCGGTAGGGCAGACAGGCACGCAGGGTGGGTCCTCGCAGTGCAGGCAGCTCTTGGGGAAGTGGATGGTCTGCGTGTCCGGGTAGCTATCGGCCTCGAAGGTCTGGACCCGGTTGAAGAAGGTGCCGGTGGGCCGCTCGCCGTAAGCATTCAGGTCTGTCAGCGGGCCGGCCGCGCCCGAGGTGTTCCACTCCTTGCACGAGGTGACGCAGGCATGGCAGCCGACGCAGACATTCAGGTCGATGACCAGAGCGAGCTGCTTGGCCAGTGTTTCGGGGGCTGGCTGGACTGGGTTCATGGCTTCCTGGGAACGAGGTAGGCAAGCACCTTGCGGGCGCCGCCGAGCACGCCTGGGGCGCTCGGCACGGTTGCAATCTGGGGGAAGGTTTCCGCTGGTTCTTCGGGGGCCGCCGGGCGCAGGTTCACCCGCACGTCGTACCAGCCGGCTTGGCCGGTAACCGGGTCGGAGTTGCTGATGTGTCCGCCGGCAAAGGGCAGCTCCTCCGTGATCAGGTGATTGAGCAGGAAGCCCTTGCGTGACTCGTCGGCGGCAGGCGCCAACTGCCAGGCGCCGGAACCCTTGCCGATCGCGTTCCAAGTCCAGACCGTGCCCGGCTCCACCGCATCGCTGTAGCGCAGCATGCAGCGCAGCTCGCCCCAGGCGCTGGTCACCCAGGCCCAGCCGCCGTCCTCGATGCCAGCTTCCTGCGCGGTGCGCGGGTTCACGTACAGGTAGTTGTGGCTGTGGATCTGGCGCAGCCAGGCGTTCTGCGAATCCCAGGAGTGGTACATCGCCATCGGCCGCTGGGTGATCGCCGCCAGGGGGTAGCGGTCGGCGTCGATGCAGGCGGTCTCCAGCGGCGCATACCAGAACGGCAGCGGATCGAAGTAGGTGGCGATGCGCTCGCGCAGGTGCTCCGGCGGCTGGCGGCCCTTGCTCTTGCCCTGCGCGGCCAGCCGGAAGGCCTGCAGCGTGTCCGAGTAGATGGCCAGCTGCACCGGGTCGTTGCGCTGCCGCCAGCCCTTGTCCTTGGCGAAGTCCAGGTAAGGCTGGTTCCAGTTGCGCATGTACTGCTGGTCTTCCGGCATGTGGTACTGGAAAACGCAGTTGTTCCTGGCGTACATCTCCCACTGCCGGGGGTTGGGATCGCCGCGCAGGTGCTCAGTGCCCTCTTTGCCGCGCCAGCCCATGAGAAAGCCCACGCCCGGCTGGGCCTGGAAGTTGACGACGAAATCGGGATAGTCCTTGAACTTGCGCGTGCCGTCCTCTTGGGTGAAGGCGGGGAACTTCAGGCGCGAGGCCAGCTCGATCAGCACCTCCTGGAACGGCTTGCAGTTCCCGGTGGGCTCCACCACGGGGACTCGCACGGAATCCACCGGACCGTCGTACTCTGAGATCGGCCGGTCCAGCATGCTCATGACGTCGTGCCGCTCGAGATATGTAGTGTCCGGCAGCACCAGGTCGGCGAAGGCGACCATCTCGCTCTGGAAGGCATCGCACACCACCAGGAACGGAATCTTGTAGTTGCCGTCCTCGCCGCGCGCGTTGAGCTTCTTGCGCACCTCCATGGTGTTCATGGTGGAGTTCCACGCCATGTTCGCCATGAAGATCAACAGGGTGTCGATCTCGTAGGGGTCACCGCGCACCGCGTTGGTGATGACGTTGTGCATCATCCCGTGGGCCGACAGCGGGTGCTCCCAGGAGAACGCGTGATCGATGCGCAGCGGCGTTCCGTCCTCGTGCACCGCCAATTCGTCGGGACCGGCGGGAAAACCCAACGGCGCCGCGTTCAGCGGCGTGTTGGGCTTGATCATGGACGGGTCGTTGAAGGCCCGGTAGTTCGGCACGATGTGGCGCGGGTACGGCGCCTTGTGGCGGAAGCCGCCGGGGGCGTCGATGGTGCCCAGCACGCTCATGAGCACCGCCAGCGCGCGCACCGTCTGGAAACCGTTGGAATGCGCCGCCAGCCCGCGCATGGCGTGGAAGGCCACCGGCCGCCCTTGGGTGGTGGGGTGCCGCTTCCCCCACGCATCGGTCCATGGAATGGGAAGTTCGAAGGCCTGGTGCAGCGCCGTCTCCCCCACTTCCCGCGCCAGCTGGCGGATGCGCTCGGCCGGAATGCCAGTGATGTCCTCTGCCCACTCGGGCGTGGTGTCGGCAACGCGGTCTCGCAACAGCTGGAAGGCTGGCGCCACACGCGTCCCGTCCGCCAGCTTGTAGTGTCCCTCCAGCGCCAATTGGCGCCCTTCCTGCACGCCTTCCGGATAGGCCTGCACCACCCGGCCGCTGGCCAGGTCCCATGCCAGCTTGTTGTGCGGGTGGCGGCCGTCGCCGGGCGGGCCGGCGGCGGGATCGAAGGCGAACAGGCCTTCGCGCTCGCCCTCGTCCAGCACCACCAGTTGCGGCGCATTGGTGAACCGCTGCAGGAAGGACCGGTCGACCAGGCCTTGCGCGAGCAGTTCGTGCAGCAGCGCCATGAACAGTGCGCCGTCGGTGCCGGGGCGGATCGGAATCCACTCGTCGGCGATCGCCGAATAGCCGGTGCGCACGGGGTTGATCGAGATGAAGCGGCCGCCCTTGCGCTTGAAGTCGCCCAAGGCGATCTTCATCGGGTTGCTGTGGTGGTCTTCCGCGGTGCCTATCATCACGAACAGCTTGGCGCGATCCAGGTCCGGGCCGCCGAACTCCCAGAAGCTGCCGCCGACCGAATAGATCATGCCGGCAGCCATGTTCACCGAACAGAAGCCGCCGTGCGCCGCATAGTTCGGTGTGCCGAACTGGCGCGCGAACAGGCCGGTGAGGGCCTGCATCTGGTCGCGCCCGGTGAACAGGGCGAACTTCTTCGGATCGGTGGCGCGGATACGGCCCAGGCGCTCGGTGAGCAGCTCGTAGGCGCGCTCCCAGGAGATCGGCTCGAACTCACCCTCGCCCCGCTCGCTGCCTGGCCTGCGCAGAAGCGGCTGCGTCAGGCGCGCAGGCGATACCTGCTTCATGATTCCCGCGCTGCCCTTGGCGCAGATCACGCCCTTGTTGATCGGGTGGTCGGGATTGCCGTCGATGTACCGGACCTGCCCGTCGCGCAGGTGCACGCGTATGCCGCAGCGGCAGGCACACATGTAGCACGTAGTCGTCTTGACCTCGGTGTCCGCGGTGCTGCTCGCGGTTGCATCGTGCACCGGCTCGCTGGAGAGGAACTTGAACATAAGCTTATGCTAGACAGCGCACAGATTCGCGTGCCGCATAATTCCGGTCGCAGTGAATCAGAAAATCGATCAGAGACTGAAGCTCACGCTGCGCCAGCTGGAGGTGTTCGCGGCGGTGGCGCGCGGCGGCACGACGCGGGCCGCGGCCGACGAGATCTCGCGCTCGCAGTCGGCCGCGAGTAACGCGCTCGGCGAGCTGGAGGCCGTGCTTGGTGCGCAGCTCTTCGACCGGGTGGGCAAGAAGCTGGTCATCAACGAGAATGGGCGGGCCCTGCTGCCGCGCGCGGCCGGAATCCTGGAGCAGGCGGTGGAGACGGAAGCCCTGTTCACCGCGGCCCATGCGGCGTCGCTGCGGCTGGCCGCCAGCTACACGATCGGCGAGTACCTGCTCCCGGTGCTGATCGCCAGGTGGAAGCAGGCGAACCCGCGCAGCCACGTGCTGCTGGATATCGCCAACACGCATGACGTGTTCGAGCGGGTCGCCTCGTTCCGCTCCGACATCGGTTTCATCGAGGGGACCCACAGCCACCCGGAGCTCTCGGTCAGCAAGTGGCGCAGCGATGAGATCGTCGTGGTCGCCGCCGCCGGCCACCCGTTGGCGGAACGCCGCGCCGGCGCACGCCAGCTGAACCATGCCACCTGGGTCCTGCGCGAACCCGGCTCTGGCACTCGGGAAGCCTCGGACCGCTGGCTGATCCCGCATCTGACACAGATGGAGGTGGAGCTCGAGCTGGGGAGCAACGAGGCGGTCAAGCGCGTCGTGGCCGCAGGACTGGGCCTGGGGTGCCTGTCGCGGCTGGCGGTGAAGGAGGCGATCGCCGAGGGGTGGCTGGTGGAGCTTGCCACAACCCTGCCGCCGATGCAGCGCACGCTCTCCATCGTGCTGCACCGGGCGAAGAAGCTGGGCGCCGCAGCCGAAGGGTTCCTGCGCCACTGCACGACGGACTGACACGGCCCGAGGACGATCGATTATTCAGGTCAATGCGACCTGAATATTGCGTTCTCGAACTCCAGGCGGGCGCTATGCTGGCCGTATGCGACCCGACGTGGGGCCCACCGCCTGCCTCTCCTTCGAACCCGACGAAGCTCGCTGCCTGCTGTGGCTGCCGCTCGCTGTGCGCCACAAACTGGACGGCTGCCGGCTGCGGCTGTCGCTGCTCGAGTGGCAAGCGCTGCCGCTGGAGACGCGTGCGGAACTGCTGCACTTGCCTGCCGGCGCGGACTTCGCGCTGTGCGCGCTCCAGGCCGGCGCCAGTCGCGACACGCGCCTGCGGCAACCGGCGCGCCTGGAGGCTTACGAGGTCGCCCAGGCGCTGGACTGCGATGCCGCCGCGGCCGGTGCTTGGCTCGCCGCTGCGACGCCTTTTGCGCACTATGTTCTCAGCAGGCGGAATCGGGCTAAAACTTGGGTGGCCGCCGGCGGAGTGGGGCTCGCTGCGCGGTGAAGGGGACGCGTACAAGCGCGAATCAGTGCGGCGGCCGATCCCAAGCAACGCGAACGCGAGCTGGAGGCGGAACTGAGCGAGCTCACCTCCTCGTTCCTCACTGCAGAAGCCTTCAGCGTGGAGGACAATCATCGACCCGCGTGACACGCGGCGGTAGTGTGCCGCCTCATCGATGCCGCGCAGTCGCGCCTGCACAGGTTCCTCATGCGTGCGGACTCAACGTCCCAGCAGGGCTGAGGCGGCGATGCTGACGCCGGTGGCGAGAAGCAACACGCACACGATCCTGAGCACCGTCTCGCGTCGCCAGCGGGGGGGATAGCGTCGCAGCAGCCAGGACGTCCCCAGCACCGCAGGGGCGGCGAGCAGGATCATCTTCAGCGCAAGCAGGCTGAACTGTCCCGTTGCCAGGACGACGACAATCCGCATCACGCTCATCGTGGTCAGCGCGGCGACCAAGGTGGCCCGCAGTGCTTCCATTGCCATGGGCTGTCGGTAGAAGTGGTACACAAGCGGGGGGCCGCCGGCCGAAAACAGGCCGCCCAGCACTCCCGAGAGCAGGCCGAAGCCGCCGAACCAGATGCCGCTGGACCGTACTGGCAGCACGTTTCCCGGCCGCAACATGGTGATCGCGCATGCGAAGATGGTCACGCCGAGCAGCACGCCCAACACGGTCATGACGTTTGCGCTCAGCCACTGTAGCAACAGCACACCGGCGAGAACCCCCGGCGCGGATCCAGCCACCGCCTCGCGATAGGCAGTACGGTCGACGTGTCTCAGCGAGGTGCGCAGCATTGCCGCCGCGCCCAGCACGGCCAGCGTGGTTGCCACGTTCGCCAGGTCGGTCACGGGCGCAAGCTGGAACAGGCCGGCGAGCCCAAGCAGTACCAGCACGAACGCGAAGCCTGTCAGCCCCTGCGCCAGGGTCGCGACCACCACGAAAGCGATGAACAGTGCGACCTGGGCGCCGCTCATGCGCCCCTCTCGCCAGGAAAGTGCAACCCTGGGCGACCGGAAATGATCTGGAGTGTCCTCAGCACCTGAATGGCTTGCCGAACCAGCGGGGTGTGCATTCGTTGCATGTCCAGCGTTCAAAGGTGTTCACCATTGGAAAGCATTCGATCTCGAGGCTTATCGCGTGCCGAACGCTCGCGGAAGGCATCTAGCCCTCGCTCAATGTTCAGTCGGCAGCCTGGCTCAAGCTTCGCTCTGCGACGATACCTGGGCATTCGTCACGTACGAACTCGCCGTTTGGCCAACACTCCGCGACATTGCAAGCCGCCCATCAGGAGCATTCGCGTTGTGAGCAACCGCTTGGCTGCGACATCTACAGCGGCAGATGCGTAAATGCATCGAGGACGCGTGTCTCCAGTTGCACCCGATGGACGCTGAAGCGCCAGCCGCTCCCGACCCGCACCAGCTCGTCAAGGTAGCGGCCCACCACGAAGAGGCTGGTCTCCCCTGTTGGCAGGGTGCGAAATACCGAGAAGGCCGTTTGCCCTCGCGCCGCGTCACCCGTCACGCTCACCAGCGGCGGTCCCAGCACGTGCAGACGCTTGGCCGGATCACGCACGTGTCTCGGCACCTCCGAGATGGTTTTTTGCAGCAGCGGCAATTCCTGCTTCCACCATGCCAGCTCCTTGCCAAGCTCAGTGCTGTACGCGGTGATCTCGTACAAGCCATCCGAATGGAACTGCTCCAGCCATTCGGAAAGCTTCTCGGCGTTCAACAGCGCGGCCGTGCGCTGGATGAACTGCTGCACCTCGAACGCGTCCAGAAGATTCTCGTAGCTCACAGCGTCACCTCTTGTGCGTGCGCCTCGAACGGTGCTGACGCGCTTCGCCCCATCAGCCGGTTCCACTCTTGATAATAGGCTCGCAGGTTCGCGTCGTCCGTCGGATTGAGGTCTTCCTCTCGCGCGAGAATGCTGTAGCGGACTGCGTCGGCACGCATGGCACGGTACTGCGATTCCACCGCAATCAGGTCCTCCGGCAGGTTGCGCCCCGCCGGGCCCCAGAACATGTTGTGATGGCGCAGCCTTAGCTCCCGCGTCTCGGCATCGTCGCCGGCGACACCAAGCCCCCGCCATTCGACCATCGTGTGCTGCTCGTCGATCGGAATCATGCGGTCGATCCGCACCACGTTCGAGCGAATATTCACCATCAGATCAGGAAACAAGTTGACCACCCGCATTTCATTGTCGCGCATGCCCGGCAACGTGCCCCCGGTCACATTGGTGTAGCCGCCGCGCTCGTACGCGACGGCGGCCTCGCCCTCGGACCAGTAGCCACTATGGCCATTGGGAAACAGGCGCAGCTTCATCGGGCTGGTCTTGCCCAACACCCAGGGTTGCGTCGCCCGGTTGATCGCGTGCAGCATGCTGTGATAGCGTTCGCTGTTGTTGTCCTGCCAGAGCTTCCAGTTCGTCTTGACCACTGCCTTGTGGAAGTGGATGACTTGCATCGGCACCGACCCGAGTGGGTCCTGCAATGGGCGGAGGATTTCTCCGAGGTACTCCCTCAACGCAGGCGCTTGCGGATCCAGACAGGTGAAGACCAGCCCGAGCACGGACTCGGTCCTCACCGGAACGAGGCCGAGCGCAGCCTTGTCTAGACATGCGCGCTCGTATCCTTCCGGCTTGGAGACCGCTCGCAGGCTTCCGTCCAACCCGTAGTTCCAGTGGTGGTAGAAGCAAGTGAACGAGCGCGCGTTGCCGGACTCGGAACGCACCACTTCCGCGGCACGATGCCGGCAGACGTTGAAGAAGGCTCGGATGCTGCCGCTTTCGTCGCGGACCACGATGAGTGGCTTTCCCGCGACCTGCGTGGTGCGGAAGTCACCGCTGTTCGGCAGCTCGCTCTCATGGCAGACAAACTGCCACACCTTGGAGAACAGACGTTCCTGTTCCTCCCGGAAGATGGATGGATCGGTGAAGATCCGGTTGTCCAGATAGTGGGTGGGCGGCAATGCCGGAGGCAAGTGGCCAGGGTTCTGCATGGGATGTACCTGCTTGGTTCGGCGCGGAGCGCGCGCCTTGGAAAAAATCGGTGGCCGGTAACGCTACTCGGCGACGAGGCCCGCCTGCTTGGCGACCCTGCCCCAGGTTTCAGCTTCCCGCTTCAGGAACTTTGCAAATTCCTCCGGTGAGTTCGCAACAACGTCGAACTCGTTGGCTTCCATGTTTTTCTGCACTCCGGGACTCATGAGCGCCCGCGCGAACTGCTGCTGCATGTCGCGCACCACCGGGTCCGGCGTGCTGGCCGGAGCAAGGAAACCGATCCAGATGGTGGCACTGAAATTCGGGAAGCCTGCCTCCGCCATGGAGGGGACATTGGGAAGCGCCTTCAGCCGCTTGCTGCCGGTGACCGCGAGCGCTTTGAGCCGGCCGTCCTTGACGTAGGGAATGACGTTTGCCGCCGCAAATACCCCTGCGTGGGTCACCTTGCCGAGGAGATCGGTCATGGCGGGGGCAGCCCCCTTGTAGGGGATGTGCTTGATCTCGACGCCCGCACGGGACTTGAACAGCTCCATCGTGAGGTGCGACGCACTGCCGGTGCCGATGGATCCGAAGTTCATGTTCCCATCGGACTTCTTCGCGAGCGCCACGAACTCAGCCAAGGTGGACACTGGGACTTCAGAGTTGACCACCAGGACCTGCTCGGAGGTAACACCCAGCGTGATCGGCTTCAGATCCTTCTGCAGATCGTATTGCAGGTTCTTTGAGAGGAACGTACTGATGACGAGCGGATTGAAACCGGTGAGGATGGTGTGACCGTCACCCGGCGACTTCGCAACCAGGGTAGCGGCAATGTTGCCCGACGCGCCTGGTTTCGCATCGGCGATCACCGGCTGACCGAGAGCCTGCTGCAACGCCGGGATCACGGCACGCGCGACGAGATCAACCGTTCCGCCCGATGCCGGCACGACGATGCGCACGGGCTTGCTCGGTGTCCAGGATTGCCCGAACGCAAGGGGTGAGGCCAGAGCGGCCGAAGCAACGCAAATCAGCGTGAATATTTGGCGCATGGGAAGCCTAGAGGAGGATGATGGCGCGTCTGTCGACGCGGCTGCGATCGTTGATTGCCGGCCTACTCTAGTCGTTCCCGCGGGCCGGGGTCTTGCGGGTTACCCTCAAAATGTCCGGAGCGTGGACAGATCAGAGTCGCGTCGAGATGTCGCGCGCCGCCTTGGCGGTCTGGCTGCGACAGGAGCGCAGTGCGGCGCCGCGCAGCCGCATCTCCGTCCCGAACACGCAGACTGCCGCCACCGGCTGGCCGCTTTTTGTCAGCACCGGCGAGGCGACGGCCACCGTCCCCGCCATCACTTCAGCGTGCGTCACGAGCACACCGTCCTGGAGCGCGGTCTGGATGTCACGGGCGATCTGGTCGCGTGCACGGCGGCTGAGATTGCTGAGCGACTGCCGCCGCTGGTCCGGCGTCAAGTGCGCCAGTATGACCTTGCCGCTGGCACCGTTGTGCAGCGGCTCGGTGTAACCCACTCCGCGGCTGAACGAGAGGGCCTGAGGGCTCTTCCGCTCGAAGACGCACATGCGATGGGAAGCGGAGACGGGCATCATGAGCGCGACGGTTTCCTGGGTGCTGCGCCAAAGCTGCTCCAGTGGGCCGGCAGCCAGCGTGACCAGCGGAGGCGCAGGCGTCCACGTGCTCGCGAGCAAGCCGATGCGGGCGCCCAGTTGGAAACGTAGCGGGTTGCCGAACGAGTAGATCAGCCCCCTGCTTTCCAGTGTTCGCAACAGTCGGTAGAGAGTGGGTCGGGACAGCCCGGTGCGCTGCTGCAGCGCAGGAATGTCGAGAACCGGCTCCTGTTGTGTGAAACTGAAGAGCACATCGATGGCGCGTTCCACGGAACGCACCGAGCTGTCACTCGACATCGGGCTTGTGGGGGGGTGCGACTTCGGATGCAGCTCTGCCATAGGATGCTTGCTGAGACTTACCGATCAATGACACGCACCCAGTGAAAAGGGCGAGCGCCTGCCTGTCAAAGTGATCATCTTCGTCGAGGTGCTTCTCGGTGTGGAGTAAGGTGCAGAACCGGCCCTGCCCTGCTTGTGTGAGCCAGAGCAGCAGCAGCGACGGAGTTGCAAATCGCCGGCTGCCGCTCGCCGTACGCCCACAAGCTGGAGGAATGCGGTCTGCGGCTGTCGCGGGAACAGTGGCAAGCGCTTCCGATGGCGATGCGACTCGAACTCCTGCAAGTGCCTGCTGGCCCGGAGTTCGCGCGCCGTGCGCAGGCGTCAGGAGCCCGCCGCGATGGCCGGGCGGGTGAACCGGCATCCCTGCAGGTCAGCGATGTAGCCAGTGCGCTGGACTGCGATGATGCGGCTGCCCCTGCTTGGTTGGCGGCCGCTGGTCTTTTTGCGCTGTACGCGATGGCCAAGATCCGCAATAGCCCACCGGCCCAAGCAAGCGCTCCCAGGAGCGCGTGCGGTCCGCTTGCGGGGGGCGGCATCGAGCGGACGTCCTGAAAAAGCCAGGCTTGCAGCAGGGGCGGGCTGGCGTGCGCGCTTGGCGCAAGGATCTCGCTAGCGGCCTTGGGCATCCGGTCGACTCCTCGCGCTCGGGCTTCCGGCCCACGCGGCGCAGCCGCGTCGTCGGCCTCAAAGGTCCAGAACAAGGCAAGCTGACTTGGAGCGGGAACAGCAAGGCAGGAACTGGTCGTTCGCGGACTGCTCCTGCGGCGTCAGGTACATGTCCCGATGGTCGGGCTCGCCTTCGAGCACGCGTGTGAGGCAGGTCCCACACACGCCTTGCTCGCATGAGGTCGGCACCAGGATACCTTCGGCCGCAAGCGCCGAGGTCACGGTGGCGTCGGCCGCAACGCGGATGGTTCGACCGGAGCTGGCTAGCTTGACCTCGAAGCTTCCGTCGGTGGCCAGCTTCTGCGGCGCGGCGCTGAAGAACTCGTAGTGAAGCTGGTCCTGCGGCCAGCCGCTGCTGCGCGCATTGGACAGCACAGCGTCCATAAAACCCTGGGGGCCGCAGGTGTAGATGTGGACTCCGCGCCGTGGCGTGCGCAGCAGCGCGGGCAAATCGAGCTTCTGCTGCTGCGGGCCGTCGTCAAGGTGCAACTGCACGTGCGCTGCATAGCCGGCCTGCTGGATGCGCTCCCGGAACGCTGTGCGTTCCACCGAACGCGTGCAGTAATGAAGGGTGAAAGGCAGCTTGAGCACGTACAGCCGCTCGGCCATGCACAGTAAGGGCGTGATGCCGATGCCGCCAGCGATCAGCAAGGTCTCCTCGGCACCCGGAGTGAGTGGGAAATGGTTGCGGGGTGCGCTGATGGTGATCACATCACCTTCGCGCACGAGCTCGTGCATCGCGCGCGACCCTCCCCTACCCCGCGGGTCCTTGAGCACGGCAATCTGGTAGCGGTGCGACTCCGCCGGATCGTTGCACAGCGAGTACTGGCGCGTGACACCAGAGGGCAACAGAACGTCCACGTGCGAGCCCGCAGAGAACGGAGGCAGTGCCCTGCCGTCGGTGCTCACCAGTTCGAACAAGGCAATGTCCAGCGCAAGGGCAATCTTGCGCGCCACGCGCACTTGCAGCATTTGCGCATTCATGGTCTCGACTTCTCCCGACTGGCAGACGAAGAAATGCTCGCGCCGCGCTGCGGACCGGCAGCCGACGCGGCTGTCCCGATCCGTAGAATCTGCGCATGCGCAACGCTCCCCGTGTGCCTCTTGAAAACAGAATCTCTTACCGCTGCCTGTCGGTGGCATCGCGCATCACACGCCATCTCGCCCCGTGGTGGAAGAGCGAGTTCGGCCTGACGGTGACCAGCTGGCGTGTCATGGCCGTCATCGGACGCTACGAGCCCCTCTCGGCGATGCAGGTCGCCGAGCGCACCAGCACCGATGCCTTCTTCGTCGGCCGGGCGATCGACAAGCTGGTCGAACAGGGCTACCTCAAGAAGGGCGTGGACCCCGAGGACCGCCGGCGATTGCGACTGAGCCTGACGGCCACCGGCAGGAAAGTCCACCGGCAGGTGGAGGACATGATCAACCTGGTGGAAGCCGACCTTCTCGCCGGGATTCCCGCCGATGATCTGAGTACCTTCTTCACCACCATGTCCCTGCTGGAAAGCCGAGCCGGCAGGCTTGGCGCCTGCGATCCGTAGCCGGGTCACTTGTCCAGCGTGATCCCCGCCTTGCGAATCACGCCGCCCCAGCGCTTGTACTCGGCCTTCAGGTAGGCATCGAACTCCTCCGGAGTCATCCCTCGGCTTTCCACGCCGAGTTCCTTCAACTTCTCCTGGACCTCACCCTGATTCAGGATCTGGCGCATCTCATCGGAGAGCTTGCGACGGATCTCGATGCCGGTGCCTGCGGGTGCCAGCACCGCGAACCATGGGCCCGAGACGATTTCAGGGTGACCCGCCTCGGCGAAGGTCGGCACCTGCGGCAGCACGGTGCTGCGTCGGGCAGACGCGATCGCGATGGGACGCAGCTGGCCGGATCGGATGCGCGGCACGAGATTGATCGTGTCCCCGATCATCATGCCGACCCGCCCGGCCAGAACGTCCGTCAGGGCGGGAGGAAACCCCTGATAGGCAACGTGAGTGAGACCAAGCCCAGTCAGCTGATTGATCAGTTCGCCGGTGACGTGCCCGGTGGTGCCCACTCCTTGCGTGCCAAACGTCATCTTGTCCGGGTTTGACTTGGCAAAAGCAAGCAAGTCGGAAAAACTCGACACCGGGAACGCTTGGTTGGTCACCAAAACATTCGGTGCCTCGGCCACGATGGTGACCGGCGCGAACGCAGTTTCGGCGTTGTAAGGCAGGCGCTTCATCAGGAAGGGATTGAGCACCAGCGGCCCCTGCGCCGTGAACAGGAAGGTGTGCCCGTCGGCCGCGGCCCGCGCCACCAAGTCCGCACCGACGATTCCACCTGCGCCGGGGCGGTTCTCCACCACGACGTTTTGACCGAGCCGTCCTTCCAAGTGCCGGCCCATCAGACGGGCCACTACGTCGATTGAGCCGCCTGCGGCAAACGGGACCACGAAGCGGATCGGCTTGGACGGCCAGGAATCCCTGGGCTGGGCCTGCGCCGCAAACGCACAGGCGGTCGCCACTACAGCGGCAGCCAGGGCGAGGGCTTGGCGGAACTTCACGAGAACATTCACCGGAGTCTCCTTTGGATTGGTGGCGATGCACGGGCGCGCCCTTCGGCGGCGCGCGCCCGACCACTGCAGCGGCGCGCTCAGGCGCTCGGCAAGGTCGCAGGATGGGTTCCCGCCTGGTCTGCGGTCATCTCCTTGGGCAAGAGTATGGCGACGGCGCGCCGCTTGTACAGATCGGCGCGCGCGACGGCCGCCGGGATCGTGCCTTCCGTGGCGAACCTCTTCGCGGATTCGATCAGGCGCCGGCGGCACTTGACGATCGCGGTATCCGAGGAGCCCAGGTGTTCCTTGGTCCGGTCGGCGATCGCGCCCTGGCTCTCCTGCACTGCGAGGTCCTGCAGCTGGGCGCTCAGGATGCCGGTGAACGAGCCGCTCTTCTGGAGGGTGCGGTCCATCAGGTAATCGTTGGCGCGGTTGCCTTCGGGGATGTACGTTCCCGGAACCAGCTTCGCGTAGTCGAGGCCGCCGCCCTTGTACTCGGCGAGTTCATCGTCGCTCAGAGGACGTCCGGCGTGGTAGCGGATGCGGTACCACCAGCAGTTCTCATCGTCGATGGGGATGAACAGGTTGGCCCTGCAGACCAGGCCTTCGGCTGTCGGCACCAGCACGGCCGCGGGCATCAGCCACTGCGTGATGCGCCAGTAGTAGGTGTCCTCGCCTCCGTCCCGGCGCGCAGAGATGCGCATGCCGTACTCGGTGTCCTCGCAGAAAAAGCGTGGCGCCCCGTCGGCGTCGCCGTACTCCTGCAGGTGGCCGACGTTGAACACGTCCTTCTGCATGGGTGCCATGGACCGGTGCAGAAAGGTGAGGTGCGCTGTATCGATGCTGCCTTCCAGCGCCTGCTGGTAATTGCATTTCATCAGGCACTTCGAGGTGTAGAAGTTCTGTGCCGGCAGGCCCATGAATTCCATCTGCGGCAAAGGCGGGATGGACTCCTGCGGGCCCAGGTAGGCCCAGACGATGCCGCCGGCTTCGTGGACCGGGTATGCCTTGGCGCGAATGTTCGGATTGCACCGCATCGGGCTGCCGGCAGGTTCACTCGGCATGTCCAGCAGCTCGCCGGTGACGCTGAACTTCCAGCCGTGGTACACGCAGCGCAGGCCGCCCTCCTCGTTGCGCCCGAAGAAGAGCTCGGCCAGGCGGTGCGGGCAATGCGCGTCCAGCAGCCCGACCTTCCCGCTGGAGTCCCGGAAGGCAACGAAGTTCTCGCCCATCAGCCGAACCCGCACCGGAGCGCAATCGGGCGCCGGCAGCTCCTCGCACAGAAGCGCGGGCTGCCAGAACTGCCGGAACAGGCCACCCATGGCAGTGCCGGGGCCGACGCGGGTGAGGATCTCATTGTTCTCGGAATTCAGCATGTGTGACCTCGGACGAAAATTACTTGCGGTTCGCTATTATTCGATGGCGCCCGCGGGCTGTCAATGCGGCGCCCCTCGCCCCCGCCGCCGGTGGGGGCGTTCGCGGGTCACACGCACGCGCTGCCGAGGTGAGCGGCCCGAACTCAGCAATCCAAGGTGCGCAGCACGTCCGGCAGGATCCGCCGGACCTGAGCGGAGATGAACGGCACCCCAAGCGGGTCGCCGAACACTCCGGCGGTAGGCGGACCGACGGCCCTCAGCGTGGGTTGCGGGTTCCCGGCCGCATCCAGCGCTTCGCAGTGGGACCCCACATGCACGCCGATGCCGGTCGGGTCCAGCCGCAGCCAACCGCGGTCTGCGAGGGCATTCAGAAAGGGGTTGGACCGCCAGGCAGTGCCGGGGTCGAGCCCGGTGCAGTTCACCACCCAGTCGAAGTGCCTGACGGCCGGCTCCCCCGAACGGGGTCCATTTGATTTCAGTGTCAAAAGTGACGGTTCGCTTCCCCAGCAACGGCGCGGGCATGGGCAGGTAACTTGTTGATTTCAAAGGGATTGCTGTTCGGTATTTCGCCGCGTATCGTTGGCTGC
>NZ_MIYM01000021.1:0-18881 GCF_001777155.1 Hydrogenophaga sp. PML113
CGGCCTGTTTGAGGAAGCCGATGATCTGTTCCTCGGTGAATCTGCTCTTCTTCATGTCCGTCATTCTCCTGGTGGTTGACGGACTTCACGAACTTCAGACTGGTACGGCTGGTGGGGGGCAGGTCATGAGAAGGCTGGCCACTTCAGGAAGCCTTGACTTTCGTGGCTGCCGTGTTTTTATGGTGGAACGATTCTTCCACTCCTCGCCACATGGAAACCTCCACCGACTTCAGCACAGCGCTCGCCCTTGTAGCAGCCGCTACCGAGCATGATCGCCCTCTGCCCGGCTTCGCACAGGACAGCCTGTTGTTCAAGGATTTGCCGGCCCACCACTACCACGCTGACCGTGACGCTCTCAGTTGCTCACTGCTCAAGCCACTGCTCGTCTCGCCTGCCCATTTCCAGACTGCTCTGACTGCGACCCACAGCGACAGCGACGCCAAGGACTTCGGCACCCTGCTTCATTTGCTGCTGCTGCAGCCCCATCTCGCCGGCCAGGAAGTGGCTGTGTTCCCCGAGATCGTCCACCCCACGACCAAGGCATACCGGGAGTTCGTGGAAACAAACGCACTCAAATTGGTGGTTGATGAGCCGACGTTCTCGGCTGCGCGGCAGCTAGCCGACAAGGTGCGAGAGACTCTCTACAAGGGCCGCCCGCTTGGCCGTTTCATTGAAGAGTCCATGACTGAGGTAAGCATCTATTTCACTGAACCCACTACCGGCCTGCGGCTGCGCGTACGCCACGACATCTATCACCCGGATCTGGCGTTCGACCTGAAATCCACTCGCCACCCCAGCGTGCACTTGTTCAGCCGCGATGCCGTCAAGTTCGACTACGACCTGCAGGCTTTCATGTATTCGCTCGGCCGCTCCCTCTATGAGGGGACGAGCGACACCAAGCCGTTTGTGTTCATCGCCGCTGAAAGCAATGAGCCGTTTTCAGTGCATACCCTAGCTGCAGGGAACTCCTTCCTCACCAACGGCGCGAAGAAGTTCCAGGAGTGCTTGTCGGTCTATAAGGCCTGTGTCACCACCGGCCACTGGCCCGATCTCAGCAGTGACGGCGAGATCGAGATTGAGCACTGGCAGCAGTTCACGCCAACTCGGGCGTGGGCATCTGGGCAGTCTGCGGTGTGAACGCGCGCTATTAGCGCTGCAGCACGCAGCAACTACTTCGAGCTGACGACCGCAAGTGTCGGCCGGTTCGTCTTCACCACATGCACCTGGTCATTGACGATCTGGTAGCCGCGTAGGAAGCCCACCTCAATGAGGCGATCCAGCGCATTGCGCAAGTTGCGCCTGAATGTGCTCAGCTGGGCATCTGATCGACAAAGCTCGTGAAGCTTCTGGACGGAAAGCGGCCATGGATCACGGTGCGATGAGTAGAAGGCATGCATCCACTGAGCAATCGTTGCGCGCGGGCCAATTTTCTTTCGCGTCTCCCACTCCAGCAACGTCGTAGTGTCGTTCATGAACAGCACGGACACCTTGGGCTCAAATCGCACCATCCACTTCGTATTGCCCCTTTCATCGGCGTCGGCCCAGGCGTACTCGCGAATGAGCGAACCGGCATAGCCTTCGGCCTTGTCCTTGGTGCTGATCTTGATACCAGTGACCTTCAGCCGTTCGATGGATTCTTGCGCACGCTTGTAAGACTCGCTGTGCATCCTCCAGCCCAGGTCACGGATCAACTGGTAGCCTGTGAAGCGGACCTTGTCTGAGAGAGCCGTCTGACGTGCGAGGTTGATCAGGCTCATCCACACGCTCAGGTCATCCTGCTGCAGATCCTGGCCCGTGTAGGTGATCTCGTAGTTGCTCAGGCTGCTGATGGGCATGTTTGGCAGGAACTCGCGCTTGGCCGATGTCCCGACGCCAAAGAGGCCGCCGCGGATCAGCGGGTTGGGCACTCCTCGGTTTTCATCATCCCAGAACGGAAACGAATCCTGCAGGATGCGGAGGTCGTAGTCCGCTATGCGGCGCGCAGCGATCTCCGCGGCCTTCGCCTTGACGCCCTCTACCGCTTCGTCAAAGCTCTTGCTGCGCTTGGTGCGCGGCGCCTGCCTCGGCTTGCCCTCAGTGATCGCGGTGTCGGTCTTCTTGGCTCCATCGCTGCCTTTTCCCATACTCGGCTTGCCCGAAGGCAGTAGCGATCGCAGATCACTGAAGTCGAGGTTGTTGAAACTGTGATTGGGCTTTGCAGACATGCGCTTTTCCATTGGTCTGATCGATTAGACCGTAGCCTCGAAGCAATGGTCAACGCGCGTTACTAGCGCAGCAGCACGGTTTTGAAGTCTTCCATTCAATTTCAAATCATCAGCCTCGCCACCGACGCCATGAGCTTCGAGGTCGCCTGGGTACGCCGATTAAGAAAGACTTGATAGAAGACTAGGAGAAGACTATGGCTTCCGGGAACCCAGTGTTTATGCGGGTTCCAGAGGGTTTCGCGTGCTCACACGCTAGTAGCGCAATGGCGCAGCGCTATTAGCGCAACGCCACACCGCTACTAGCGCTGTGCCACTCCGCTAGCACCTGGTGGCAGTTGTCCACAACCGCGCGCGTGTCTTCGTGCTGCTTCGCTAATAGCGCTCCGGATCGGCATCGTGAGTTGCTTGTGACCGGCACGAACTACTAGCGCTACAGCACGCCCCATTTGCAGGGACTGAGGCAGTTCGTGGCCTGAGCGGCAATCTACTAGCGGAGCAGCACGTGTGTTCTCGTCGCCGGACACAGGCTCGCGCCCCTCGGTACTAGCGGAACAGCACGGTTTTGACCTCCACACCCCGTTTTGTTGGTCTGGAGCCATCTCTACGCAGGCCAGGCCACGCACCACGATCCACTGCGCTACTAGCGGAGCAGCACGCCCACCAGGTCAAGCTCATCACCTGTCCTCGTCTCCGTGTGCCATGCGCACGCTGGAGTCGCAACGACTATTAGCGGAGCAGCACGGGCTCCGTATCCCCCAAACCGCGTGCGATCCTCCACGCCGCGATTTACGTAAGCGATTACTTCGCGTATTCTTCTGTGGAATCAAGCGCTTACCAACTCCTGCTGCCTGGATGTGCTGTTTCGCTAATAGTGCGGTGATCGGGGAAACGTCTGCCAAGCCGCGGATGCCCGCAACCTCAATGGCGGGAGGAGGCTTCGGCTGACTGCTCTGAGAGCAAGAGGGCCCTCTGTCGGACCCATTCTGAGCGGTTCTCGACGCTTCCTGGTACCGAGCGCGCGATGTCACGTAATGCCTGCACCGTCTGCTTTCGTCCACCGGTGACCGTATCGATCTTGAGCAGCATCTCCGCGGGGATGGAGACTGACGTCGCTCTGCCATTGCACTCGACGTAGATCCGCTTCGCCGGCGCTTGGCGCTTGCGTGGCTGGAAGCCTGATGCACCCAGCGCGTTCTGCACGGCCTGGGTCACGAGCTCGAGCAGATCTGTCGCTTGGGCCGGCGCTTCCTTGCGGCCAAGGATCGTGGCTACCTCATCTCGGAAGCTGGCAGCGAACGCGCCGACTGTCGCGCTGGACGCACCGGAGCTGACCATCCCCTTGAGGGCGGCCCCAACGATCGCATCCAGTTCGTCTACGCCTTCGTCCATGCTGCTTGGACCGTACTTGCCGGTCTTTTTCATACTACCAAATACCAATGCAGCTTATGGCACTACCGGTCAGTAGCATGTCATGCCGATGATCAGTATCGCAGTACTGTTATTGAGTATGCGAATCCGCCACCGCTCACACCTGCCTTCGTGGTCCCTGCGGATCCCGATTTCACGGATTTCGCTCAACAATCAACCAACAAACACCCGCGACTACTGCATCTGGTGGAGGGCTAGGGCGCGCGTGGGGGCAGTGGCGGTGTTGCAGTGGTTTCAGGTTTACAAGAACATCTCAATTGTTCCAAGCGATATTCTTTATATGAATCAACGAGTTAGGCGAATGTCGATGGCGCTTGCGCATACTCAATGTGGCGGTCCTGTGCTGTGGCCGACCACTTTGCATACTCTCCCTGGCGCCAGCGCGTACGGGCTATGGCGATGCGGTGCGCCTTCGATGGCAGTTCTGCATACTCGCCCCCGCCAGAACCATTGATGGCGGCAGCGACCCGCTTGCTGCCATCGGTTACGATTTCGATGTGCCGCCCACTTCATCCGATGCCATCAATTCCGAGGACGATTCGGAGCCCTCGCCTGATCCCTTGGCGACGCAGCAGATCGCGGGTTTTGACACCAGGGTGCGTGACACCGGGCAGCAGTCGCTTTTCCCTACCACCGACCTGGTTATCCCAGATACCCTGCGCACGATGCGCAAGGCCGTCGCCGCGATCCACGCGACGCCCATCAAGGCCGAGCACGCCCAGAGCCTGAACAGCCGACGCCTTTTCGACGCCTGCATCATCCTGGCGCAGATCGACTTCCGCAAGCGCGGTGCTGAGGCGCTGGAGCGGGTGAAGACCGAGCGGCTGAGCCCGGTCTTTGAGACGCGGATCACCGATCTGGCGCGCATCGCTGGCATTCCCGGCAAGAACTACACCCGCATCTACAGCGAGCTCGACAAGTTGTTCGAGATGATCTTGCGCTGGAACATCATCGGTGAGGGCAAGGACGTTGAGTGGGAGATGAAAAGTCACTTTCTGAGTTCGCTTGGCTATGGCAAGGGTCACAAGCGCGGGCTCATCCGCTTCGCCTTCGACCCGCAGGTGCTGGAGATCATTCTGGAGCCCTCCAACTGGGCGCCCCTAAGCATTCAAGCCCAAGAGGGCCTGCCCACTGCGCCCAGCTACGCCCTGTACCAGAACTGCTGGCGCTACGTGACGACTCAGCAGAAGGTCACGGCTGCGCTGCCCACGGCAACCTGGATCGAACTCTTGATGGGGCGCTGCGGCTACCTGGAGGACGACCCTGAGGAGGGGCTGCGGGTGGTGCGCTATGCCGACTTCAAGCGGAGGGTGCTGCTCGATGCGATTCGCAGGGTGAACGACAGCCCCGCACTCAACTACACACTTGAGCTCAAGGAGTTGAAGTCGGGCACGCGGGTCTCCAAGCTGCAATTCAAGTTCATCCCCAAGGCCACGCCGTCGCTTGGCGTTCCCCTCACTTGGCCGCGCGACATCCTCAGGGTGCTCGACAACATCGGTTTCTCGGCCAAGGAGATCGAGGACCTTGCCCAGGCGCGTTCGTACGAAGAGGTCGCAGAGTCCATTGTTCGGATGAAGGATGCCGAAGCGCGGCTGAAACAGCAGGGCAAGCGCATCAGTTCGCGCAAGGCGTATTTCAACGGCATTCTGGAGAACATTGCTTCCGGTGCGCAGGCAGAGGAGCTTGACGACGAGCGCCTTGAGCAGGAAGCAACGGCCAAGGAGGCGCAGCGCACGGCTCAAATCCGTCAGGAGCGGCTGAAAGATGCGTTCGAACAGCACAGCAGCGCCCGCTTCGCCGAAGCCGTGTTCGGACTCGCGCAGAGCGATCGCGCTGCCCTGCTCTCCCAGTTCGAAGCCGCCAACGATGGGGCCTCCGCACGCGCTCTCTATGCGAAGGGCTGGACCCCACAGAACCGCCCTGCCTTGGCCTTGCTGCGCCGCTGGCTTCTCGACAAGCAGCCTGAGACGTTCCGGCGCCTGATGCCATTCCCGCAAGACGTGGAGTACGAAGCGTGGATGGCCTGGCGCATCGAGTCAGCCAACGACTCTGCGCCCTAGCTGTCTGTGCGTCCAGCCTTGCTGCCGGCCACTCTGCGTTCCCTCCACGTGCCTTTCGGACTGAGGGACGGGCGTTTGTATGAGCCGTTGCAGGTCGAAAGCGGGCTCAGATGCGGTTGCACCTGTCCTGGATGTGGCGCTCCGCTCGTTGCACGGCATTCGCCGGAGGGCAAGGTTGTGTCGAACTTTGCGCACCATCGTGGCGCCAGTTGCGCTCTTGGCTTTGAAACGGCGGTCCACCTGGCTGCCAAGCAGCTCGTCGCCGATCGCATGGCCCTGTACCTCCCTGAGGTGCGCGTCAACGTTCCTGGTGTTGCGGACGATGGAGACCTGTTCGCGCAGCCAAGCCTGTTCGCCCCTGCGGGCGTGTCGCGGCTGCAAGCTGTGAGGGTCGAAGCCAGCGTCGGCGAGATCCGACCGGACCTTGTCGTGACCCTTGGTGGACGCGATGTGCTCGTTGAGATCGCCGTCACGCACTTCGTGGATGCTCTCAAGCTGCGTCGTGTCAAAGATCTCAGGGTAGCCGCCGTTGAGATCAATGTGTCCGCGGCCCGCGAGATGAACTTTGCCGCGCTGGAGGCGGCGTTGTTCACCAGCGAGCAGAAGTCGCAATGGCTGTGCCATCCAGAGCGTGACGCGGAGCAGGAACGCCTTGAGGCATTGGCGGCAAATGAAAGGTCGTGCAGTCACGCAGCGTCAGCTCGCCGGCGTGACGACAACTCGGCACGGCACAAAATGGCCCAGCAGGAAGAGCGCGCGAGGCTTGCTGCGATCCGCGCTGAGCCAGCTGCCGCAAAGCTGCGCCAGGCCCTTGACCACATGGGCGCAAGGGACGCCGCTGAACTCGGGTTCCTGCCGGTGCCTGTCAAGGCGAGCTACGCAATCTCTGCCCCTCCCTTGGTCTGGCAGGCGGCAGTCTTCTCCTACCTGTTGCATTGCGCGGTCGAGGTGAACGCGGCTTCGATCTCGGCGCGTCGAGTGCGCGCATGGATTGAAGAGCGGTTCGAAGTCCCTGGGAATGAGCAGGCCCTCGCGGTTGCCGTCTGGGAATTCTTGATTGGGCTGGCCGCGCTTGGGTTGCTTCATCACGAAGGGCGACAGCAATTCTTGATCACCTTTGTGGGCTGTGCCGGCGCGCGCGCGGTTGTCGCTGACGCGAGAGGAAGTGGGGCACTGCCGCTGTCCTGGATGCGAAGCTGGCCAGAGCAATCCACGACGAAGTCTCTTGCAATTGTCTTTGGCTCTGTGTTCGGTTCTGCGCTGAAGTGGGAGCGTGTCGCGGGATTGATGCCGAAGGTTCGCGGCGAGGAGCCGCCTGATGCCGTGATTCAGCACTACGCCAAAGGTGGGCTCGATGCTGGCTTGCTTCGGCGATTCTTCCTGGCTGTTGGGTTCGCACGGCTTGCCGGCACGTAGGCCGCACTGAAGTTTTGTTGCTCCAGCGAGTCAATGGGGGACAGACACGAAGGCTATCGGCTTTCGAAGAAGGGTATCAATGGTGCGTCATATCGCTGGTAGAGGGGATGTACAGGGGCACCGGACTTGTTCTTCCCGAAGCAAAACACCTTGTCCGGGTCGCACACTTCGCGCAAGATGCTCTCAACAACTGCACCGCGGCCGTACTCTTGGCCTTTGTCGCCCCAGCTGACAACTACGAGGCGGGCCTTCGGCGCGAGGCGCCTTATCCACTCGTCGTTCTCTGGCAGCCATAGCATGTTGGCTTTGGCCAGATCGCTTGAGTCAGTCGCCCGGATCGACATGACGTTGAGCTGGTAGTAGGCGCCGACACCCCAGTGATTTCGTGCTCGCTCGCACATACCGTCCACCGTACTGTCACCCTTGTCCTCTGAGGCGCCAGATGGGTTCATGCTGATGCCAACCGCGAAGTCATCAGCGTCGCCCCAATGGCGAAAGAGCGTGAACCGATGCGTGCGGTCCTCGTTAAAGATCGTCCGTTCGGAAACGAGTGGATCAACGAACAACCCGGGAAGCGGCGCCGAGGATCCGAGAGTTGCGGTAGCGCGAGTTGCCATTTCAGTTAGCGCGGCCCGCCATCCTTATCGCGCATGAACGTCTCCAATGTTTGCACGAGCGCCGCACGAAGGCCTGGCATTTCCGCCTCATCAAGCCCCTTGAGTGACAGGTCAAGTTGTCCCTTCTTGGTGAACATCTTGATTTGGCCTTTGTGGTGGCCGAACTCAAGCGGGTGCACCGTGCTGCGCTCTCGCGACTTGGGGCCCTCAATCTTGGACTTCACAAGTGCGGCGATCTGGTGTCGATTGAGCTTCTTTCGCTTGATCTCGTCAATGATCTCGAGTGCAAGGTCCAGCTTCGCTTCCAATTCGGTTTCGCCCTGGCCATCGGGGAACAACTCGCTCACGGCATACAGCGCCACCACCGTCGACGTCTCCGGCGACTCGCTCATGGCGCGCTGGATCTTCTCGGGCATGCGCGCGATCCGCATGTAGGTGCTGACCCCGGACTCGGACAGCTTGCCCCCAGATGGGGTCTCCACCTTTTCCATGAGTTCTCGCTGATTGGCCACGGCGCCTTGCTCAAGGAGTGCACGCAGGCTCAGGGCGAAGTCCAGCGCTGTGGTCGCAGAGCGCTGCTCGTTGAGCGCCCTCGCCCGCTTGTATAGCGCGAGTTTGTCCTCAGGCGCCTTTTCAATCTTGACCTCCAGGAAGGTGCAATCAGTGATCTTCGCGGCGCGAAAGCGCGTTCCCCCATCGATGAGCTTGATGCGCCCGTCTTCCACGTAGCCGTTTGCCGCAACGTCCTGGCCATCTGGCATGGTGCGCGCGATCTTGTCGACCTCCTCATTTGTGTAGATGTGGCGCGGGCTCAGCGGGTTGGCGTCGATGAGATGCAGCGGAACCTGGACGATGGCGCCCGGCACACATGCGCTCAGGTCGAATGCTTGCGCACTGGACACGACAGATCGTTTGAGGGTGGTCGGTGCCGCTTCGGGTACGGGTGCGACGGTGCCCTTCCCCACCGTGACGGGGCTTAACCCCGTGGGCTGGTCTTTGGTGATCTGCTCAGCTAGTGCGAAGCGGTCGACGGCCGCAGTGGTCGCAGCCGACTGATGCCGTTGCATTGCGGCCTTGGGATCAAGCTTGAGTTTTGGTACGGTTGCCATGTCAGCCCTTCTTCGTTGCGGGGATCTTGAGGAGCTTTGCGACGGCGTCGGCAAGCGCGTCAATTTCGGTGATGGCGTCCTTGGCGTTTGGCATGGAGTGCACCGTCGCGCCATAGAGCATCGATCGCGTGAACGCCACGCGGTCGCTCAGCACTTGCTTCATTACCGAGAACTCGGGATAGACCTTGTCGGTGGCTATCACCTCCAGCGCCGCCCTCTCGTCTGCACGATTGCGGCGGAAAGCGGTGGGCAGGATGCGCACGGGATAGTCGCGCCCACTGGTGATGAGCGCCTTTTTGGCCAGCGCGAGCGCCGCGGGCAGTGCGTCCGTATCGGCGGGGCTGAGCTTGGTAGGCACCAGTGCCAGGTCGCTCACGAGCAATGAGGCCCAGGTACCGGGCTGATCGACTGCTGGTGCGCAGTCCACAAAGATGAGGTCGTACTTGGCGGCGAGCTTGCCGAGTTCGGCGGCTGTGCTGTCCTTGTAGCGAAAGCCGCTCCATAGCGTCGCGGGGAAATTCGCGCCGTCAGCGCGCGAGAGCCATGCGGCCGAGGTCTGCTGCGCATCGAGGTCCGCGACCAGAACGTCGTAGTCGCGGTGGCCAAAGGTGCCGGCCAGCTGGCAAGTGCTGGTGGTCTTGCCGACCCCGCCCTTTTGATTGAAGAACGTGACGATTTTGCCCAGTGGCTTACCTGACATTATTACTCCTTGTGAATTCGCGCATTCTCTCCTACTTGGTCGTCAGAGTTCAAGTGCTTGGGACTGTCTGGCTTTCATTCTCTTGCAGTCGCTGTCTGTTTGTTGCTGTTGCGCGTCGTTTTGTCTATTACCGTTCCGAGGTTCAGCGTTCGGACAGATGCCTATGCCTTGCTGTGATCGTTTGCCGTTAAGTGCTTCAGACGGTTGAAGTTGCTAGCCAGTGGCGTTGGCTGACGCGAGTGCAGACTTCAGACGGTTGAAGTCGCGGCGTCCTCGAAGCCTGCGGAGTTGTGAACGCGCCGGCTTCGGGGGTCGAAGTGGCCGCTTCTGTGATGCCTGGCGCCGCACCCTGGAGATTTGCTGGGTTGGCTAAAGGGTCAGTGCCCACGTGTGTCCGTGTTGCACTCTGCACTTGGCCGTGCCGACATGGACATTAGACGGTTGAAGTGCTTGTTGGCGCGGGCGCTATGCCTTCCGATCGCACTTGGGGTTTCAGGTGGTTGGAATGTTGGTGGTGTGACGACGTGCTTGGGAGTTGGCCGGTTGATGCTGCGCCGTTACCCGGGTCGTAGGGTTTGGCGCTCTCCGGGCGAGCTTCAGACGGTTGAAGTTGGGGTGGAAGTCTTTGGGCCGTTTCGCGACCCGCATCAGCCCCCGGGCATGCAGAACTTCAGACGGTTGAAGTTCATCCGTCGCCCCGGTCTAGGGTGTGTGGGTCGGTAGAGCTTCAGACGTCGGAAGCCGAGGGTGGTGATCCGGTCGCCTTTGCGCGTGGCCTTGCCACCTTGCGCCTCCGAGCAGAACTTCGGACGGTTGAAGATGCCGGCGGGGGCATGCCCGCCCCGCTCAGATCCCGTCGGGGAAAACCAATCGCGCGGCTTTCACTTTGGCGGTGTCGTCCTGCTTCGCATAGACGGCTGTGGTGGTGATGCTCGCGTGGCCCAGCAGCTGCTGCGCGAGTTTGAGCCCACTGTCGCTGGGGTTGGTGCGCAGGACTTCCTTGGCGAAGGTGTGGCGCAGCCAGTGAGTGCTGATCCGCGCACGGCGCTGCCACATCGCTCGATCATGGTCCAGGCGCTTGGCCTCTAGCGCGAGCGCGGCATAGCGCTCCGCTTGAGCTGCCGCCCCAGCTTTTTTCAGCCTGCGCTCCACCTCGATCTTGGCTGTCGTCGCGCGCCGCAGTTCCCGGTTGGCCGCCGCGCGGAAGAATGCCTTGAGTGTTCGATAGATGCCTTGAAGACCCAATGCGTGTGACTGCGATGTTGTGTTTGCTGTTGTTTGGCTTGGAGCTCCGGCAGGGGAGGGCGCTTTGGTCAGTGCACCAACCATGGGGCGCTCGACTCTAAAGGCCAGCAATTTCTGGCTCGACGCCCCGTGCGTCTCGGTGATCACGCGCTCCACATCTGCATGGTGATCGAGCATCAGTTGGTGAACCGCGGGGCTGATGAAGACGGTACGCACGCGCTTGCCCTTGCCGACCACGCGCAGTAGGTGCCCCTCTGCAGGGACATCGGGCGAACCTTGCGCCGGGTACATATCGCTGGCGCGGGCCTTGGCCAACTCGTCTAGGCGCAGGCCAGTGGTGAGCAGGATGTTCAGGATGAATTTGAGTCGGCGCGCGCGCGCCGCGCCCAGGGCAGGGGAGGGTGCGGGCACGTCCTGGTCGTGCTCGGAAATCTTTGCGTGGGAGCTCTCGCGCTGCGCCAGCGCCTGACGCACCCATTCGATGTCCCCGGCATTGAGTGAGCGGCTGGTGTCCATGGCTTGGTCCAGCGTGGCGCTGCTCTTGAGCGCGGCGAATGCGTTGCCACTGAGATAGCCCGCCTTGACCAACGCCTCCATCAACACCTTGAGCACGGTTAACGCGTAGGTCTGGCTGCGTGCGGTCAGCTGACCCCGCCAAGGGCGCCAGCGCGGGTCCTCGCGCGTCACGCGTGCTTGGCCCACGTAGGAGTGCGGGATCTTGGCGAGGAACTGCTGGTAGCCGATCGCGTGCGCGGTGCTGACGCTGGCAAGCGCAACGCGCGCTTCCTGCATGCACCATATGTAGAAGCGCTCCACCTCGCGCCGATAGGCTTCGAACGTGCGCTGCTTACCCGCCCTGAGAAAGGTGGACAGCCAGATCGTGATGGCCTGCATGTCGTCGCGGGCCCCGAAGTGGTTCGGGGCTGCCACGCGATAGAGCCCTTGCGAGCCATCTAGCTCGGGCGGCACGCGGAGCAGCTCCAGCGGGGCAATACCCGCACGCTGCACGATCTGCGTTGTGTCGGGCGTGGCCACACCTTCACTGCCCTGGTATTTCAGGACCGCCACCTCGGGCGCCCTCTGCAGGGCGCTGAGCTTGCTGATGAGTGGCTTGTGGGCGGCCCAGCCGATCGAGCTGCGCTCGATGTGGCCTAGCGTTGCGGCATGATCCTCGAGCCACGCCTGCAGGCGCGTGGCCCGTACTTCGCCCAGGCGAGAGATCGAGCGATGCCAGTTGCGCCCGGTCGCGCTGATGTAGCGCACCAGCTGGCCGAGGGTGTAGATCTGCAGCCGCTCAAGCGCGGCGCGCACCGGGGTTGCCAGCCAGATCGAGGTGGCCGCGTCCTGACGGGGGCGGTAGGCGAGGGCGGTCTGCAGCTCGTTGAGCGCCTTCACCTTGCGCTCGATCATCGCCGCGCGGCTGACCTCGTTGCCCTGCTGCGTCGTGACCTTGATGGCGTTGTCCGCGAGGTACTCTTTGAACCGCTCGGGAAGCTCCGATTCGGAGTACATGTCCTCGGGCAGGTTGTTCGCCCATTCCGCGAATAGCTCCTCCAGGCCGCGTCGCTGCGCCTGGTCGCTAGCCTGTTCTGGAAGCTCGGCGGCCAGGGTTTGGGCGTGCTGCTGCAGCCGCTGCACGGCAGAGGAGGCCGCCGCCGCCAAGATGCGCGCCTCTAACTGCTTGAAGCGTGCGGTCAGGCTGAGCCCATGCGGGACGGAGGCCACCCCTTGCACATCGAAGTGGATGTTGGCGTAGAAGCGTAGGAATGAGTCGCGCGGCTCCATGCCGTTGTATATGCCGCGCACGAAGGAGAAGTCCTCCAGCGTGAGTTCGTCCAGCTGGGCAAAGGTGGGTAGGCGAAAGCCGATCTTTCTCCCGCGCCGACGCGGCGCGGCCGGGTCGGTGGAGGGAGCTGCGGCGCTTATGGGCTTGCGCGGGCGGCCGCGCGCGCGCCGTGGCGCCTCCTGAGCTGGCTGCGAGCCGGGTGCAATAGACGGGGAGGGCGCCTCGCTCATGCATTTGGCTCCTGGGTTCGATCACATGCAACGCGTTTTGGCCAGGTCTGCGACACACCGAGTCCAACTCTCATTGGCCGCACCCACTGCGCAACGGGGGGGGGGCTCTGGCCGGTGGCCGCGGGAAAAAAGTGAACCTTCGGCGACGCAGGATCCGCAAAAGTGAAACATTGGTGACTTGCCCTCCTAAGGCACGGACGCGGAATCGTACTCTATTTTTTGAACCAATTAAAAAGGCGTCGTGCTAATAACAGTTAGGGTGACGCGGATCATAAATACAGGCCGACAGGTTTTGGGCTACTTGGCTTAAGTGGCGCCAGCGCGCACAATGGTGGCGTCGCCACGGTGGCCGCCCCGGCTTGAGGGCAAGCCCCACGCCGGCGAGAAGGAGCTCTCCATGGAATACCAGTCGTTCGTGTGCAAACTGAACCGTCCGCACGGCCAGAGCGCGTTCGCCGCCGAGGCCGCGGCCGCGCAAGAGTTCGCTGCTCTGAGCACGGACTATGTGAAGTCGCTGATGACGCACAACCTCATCGCCGGCCAAGAAGGAGCAGGCGGCGATCTCCTGGTTCTGGTGTCGAGCAACACATTGGCGCGCCTGGGCGTACTGGACCAGGTGGCGCCCATGGTGATTGGCGCTTCGATGCCCAAGACAGAGGAGGGCAGCAAGAACCTCAAGGCCTTGTTTTCGCTGGGCATCGCCGCCCGGGTCAACGAGTCAGCCTCGGGCGAGAGCCCGGGAAGTGAGCAGGCCTGCGAGTTCGTTCGGACAGGGTCCGTGTTCAAGAAGGCCTCTTCAGCCGACCCGCTTGCCCATTCGGTCATCTTCTTGGCCATGGAGCAGGCGCTGTACTTTTCCTCCCATGGCGAGCGTGGCTCACAGGAGGTCGGAACGGAGCGGGGATATGCAGCAGGGCTGGCGGCCATCAAGCGGCTTAACCAAGTGATCGAGGGGCTGGCCCAACAAAGCGAGGCGCCTGAGGTCATCGGCGCCGACGACGCTCCTTATGAGCTGCTTGATGTGAAAGACTTCGCCGAGCGCATGCAGGCCTCGGATCAAACGGTCTACAACCAGGAAAGAGCAGGGCGGCTCATCTCGGTGCTTCCGCCTGGTCGCGAGCGAGGACGCCGCTACCCCGGTTTTCAGCTGAGCCCCCGGCTCAATCGCGCGCTGCACCAGGACGCGATCGCCATGTATCGATCTCAAGGCCAAGACACGACCCTGTACTGGGATTTCCTGCGAACGCGACATGAAGTCTTTGGCGGCAGCACCGGGGTTGATTTCCTGCTCAACCGGGTGGCCAACCCCGCCCTGCAGGACCTCGAGCCTGATGACCTGGCCGGGCTGTTCCTGGAGACGGCAGAAGAGGACCTGCACAGGGCGGTGTCGTGACCTGGCTCACCACGGCCACGCCCATGGCCATCCCAACGAACCACGGGGTGTTGCCCGGGTATGCGCTTGCCGCCGGCGCCAGGCTGTATCGGATTTTTCGACACCAGCCTGACGGCGACTGGGACCCGCCGCCTGCGCACATGCGCTTAGGTCGAGTCGATCCGCCAGCCAGTGACCAAGGAGCATTTGGCGTGCTCTACACCGCTGATTCACTTGTGACAGCCGGCTTCGAAGCGCGCATCCTTCGACCCATCAAGGACGCCGGCGGTCTCAATGCGATTGAACTGGTCCCGGAGCAGGTTGATCCGGTCACGGGCATCCCTATCAACAAGCCGCCCATGGAGGCCATACACACGACGAAAACGGCAGTGGTCTTTGTCGACCTGGAGTCTTCCGGTCTTGCCGCGGTGACGAACATCCACATTGGAGCGCCTGTGCCGCGAATCGGGAATTTGCGCCGATTGAGCCATTGGGTCCACAAAGAACTCATCGCTAAAAGCGACGGCAGTTCGCTGTTGCCCCTAGTGGGTGTGACCTGGATCTCCACGTGCAAAGACTGCACGGGGCGCAACTTCGCTCTCTACGAGGAAAGGCGAGATGCCTTCCTGGTAAGGGGGGCTCCGCCTGCTGACCGAAAACCACTTGATGTCGTGGAGCTGGAGCGACTCTGGACGAACGCCTGAAGTGACTCCCTGATTGATCATATGAACAAGTGCGTATCCCAGCCATTCATGATCGGGCTGTCCGGGGCGTTTAGGCCAGGCCGCCCGGACCGAACTGCACAGGCAGAACGGTCAATATGATCTGGAATGCACAACAACTGCACTTGCGATTGCTGGTAGCTGGTAGGCAGAGGCTAGGCTTCTAGAATCGGCCAGGAGAGAACGACCACAGTGTGCAGTTCTGGAGCGATCCGCGACTCAGAGCGTGTCCAGCTGGATGCGCACCGCGCCGCCGCCGAGTTACAGAACATGCGTATAGATCATCGACGTCGCGACGTCGGCATGGCCCAGCAGTACTTGCACGTTGCGGATGTCGCTACCAGACTGCAGCAGATGCGTCGCGAAGCAATAGCGCAGCGTGTGCGGCATGGCTGGCGTGTCGATGCCGGACACCTGCACGGCGCGCTTGAACGCACTTTGGAAGGTCTGGTCGTTCAGGTTAACTCGGCGTTAACTTTCACTGGGAATCCTATGCACACCGAAAACAAGAAGAACCGAGACGCGGCGCAGGCGCGAAACGCCAAATTGTCAGCTTGGCAACTTCAAGCCGATCGGTTTGAAAGGCATCTTTGTGCGGTTGTCGAAGAAGCAAAGACAACAGGTTTCTTTGAAGCTCTCCATGTCACCAGAAACAATGCCAACCGCCAGATTCAAATGTTCGCTGGGCAGCATCCCGTCGGAACCGCCGAAATAGAAACGGATTCGAAAGGCAGAGAAGTCGTGCGGAGGGTGCATGCAGAGCACGGTGCTGCCCTTGTCATTTCACAGTCGGTCACAGGAAACGTAGCGGTCATCCTCTATCCATACGAATCCGAGAAGGCCAAGCGAACTCAGGAATACATCATTTGGTCCATCGTCGACAGTCCATCAGACTTGAACGAACGGTTGCTCACGAAAGCCATAAACGACTTTCTCCTCTACGTACGCGTATCAAGCGTCATGTTCGCTGAGTCGTGGCGTGACCGCGCACGCATTCAGTACCTAGAGTTTCGGGGGCGGAAGTACATAGGAAGCGGCGGCGTTGCCAAGGTTCTGTTCTCCAGATGGTTCTTGCCAACCCTCGGTGCCTTAGGCTCCATCGCAAGCATCTTCTCCGTACTTCCAATCAAGTGAAAACTATCCCTATCATGAAGAGGACATGCCCCGGCAAGCCGGGTCATGCCTCTCATGTCAAACGTCGAGCGACCGCTTTCTGGTAGCGATCCAGGTCCAATGGAAGTCTGCAAGTGGCCCAAAGCACGCTCTCAGCACTCGCGCCTAAAGCTGACCAACATCCTGCGCGCTTAAACTGGTTGGTCAACAACGTCGTCAAGAATCCTCTTGCAGTGAGGGTTACATGAGAACACCTAGCTTCGCCGAGTTGGCATCTTCCGCAGAGCACTTCCTGAGCACCTGCGATGGAGGAGACGTCGGATCGATTGAATCTCCATCGACCTGGTTGATGGGTGTTGAACCAGGGTGGTCTCTGCAGGACCAGTTGCGCGATAAGGATGGCGTGCCGGCCCCGCGGAATCTCGACACGAACTACTCTGTGGATCTGCAACTGGGCTGGCCATTCAACCGCACGGCCTTCAAGCTGCTATGTGCTATCGAAGGTGGCGAGCCGAAGGATTACGAAGCATTCGCCAGGCGGATGCGACCGTTCGAGCGAGGCTCCAAGGGTTACTTCAAGGCCAACCTGTTTCCACTCCCGTTCAACAACCTGGCGCAGTGGGACGAGGAGGCGCGTCGCGACACTGGGTTCGAGTCCAAGGCGGACTATCAGAAGTGGCTCAGGGAGGCTAGATTCCCGGTCCTCTCCGCCCATCTCGAGTTGCATCGTCCCAAGGTGCTCATCGCCACCGGTCTATCCCACCTCCAGGACTTCCTTCAGGTGGTGAAAGCTCAACCTGGCCAGGAGCACGTCATCACCGTCAACGGCCGCAACAAGCGCGTCCACATCGCCACAGGAGGTCTCGTGCCGCTTGTTGTGCTGCCGCACCTTTCAGGAGGTCCGAACGGCCTCAACAGCAATGCGGCGGTCTCTCTCGCCGCTGAATTGGTCAGACAGGCAACCAAGGTCATGTGACGATGGCTCAAGCACGAACAACTCGAAGGATAGTGGTAAGCCTCGCTCTGAGCTTCGTATGTCCATTGCCAGGCATCGCCGCTCAACGATTCAGCTTCTCTGGCCTCAATTGGGGCGAATCATTAGATGAGAGCAAAGCCAAGCTCACTGAGGCCGGGCATACCCTTGGCGAGCTGTTCACCTACCCCGGCAGGACTGGAAGTTTCAGCTTGAGCTTTTCGGGCACCATAGGCGGCGCGAAGTTCAGGGGAAGCGCCCGATTCTTCGAGTCCAAGCTCACCAGTGTGCGGCTCGATTTTCCTCTGGATCCCAGGAGCAGGCACGTACAAATCAATGCCATCGAGGAATTGGTGGAGCGGCGATATGGGAAGGGACGCCGGGGGAAGATCACCGACGGCAGAGACAGGACAAAGGCAATTTGGGGCCAGGAGCCCAATGAGACTCTGAGCCTGACGGTGACGGACCGAGCGGGTACATCAGGCTCCGAGAGTGGCGTCCTACTGGACTACAGCTCCAGTAAAGTGCATGAGATTGCCAGACGAGTTCAAGCGGAGTACGAAGAGGAACAGCGGAAGCAGAGAGCCAAAGAAGAAGCAAAAAAGGCTGCTGCGAGCTCGAGACTCTGACAACCCAGAGCGATTCCGCAACTGGAGTCCGTTCAAAAGGGAAGAGGAGGGCAGCACTGCAGAAGGGAAAATTGAAGCGCTCGCGGGTGCAGTGCTGACCAGAGAGCGAGGCGCACTTCTCCAAGTCGAAGGCATGTGCGATGCCGCGCAGAATCAGCTAGCTGTTGAGCATGAGGCATGCTGAGCCCATGTTGTTCAATTAGCTGGTGCCGTCGGCGCCGTCAATGATCTAACTGCGCGTTGGCGCCGTTCATGTGCGGTCTGAATGCACACTCAGCTGCATGCCTGCATCAGCCCGAAGTTGGACAACTCGTCAGAGGTGTCGTAACGTCCGCCCCGACTCTCCATGTAGACCCCCCAGGGGCTCGCTGCGAACTGGCGAAATCCCACATAGCCACCATAGCTGTTCTTGGCGTTGATCTCGCCGCAGATGATCTTCAGCGGCCCCTGCAGGTACTGCTGCACGCGCACGTTGCGGAACTGCGCGCTGCCCGGGTCCTTGAGGCGGTCAGACACCAAGCGTTGCGTATCGGCGATGACCTGGGCCTCGTCTTGGATGGTCAGCGCCTGGGTAGTGCTTTCGGCCAGTGCCTTGGCCTGGTAGACACCGAAGTTGCGCAGTTGTTCGTCGGACTCGGCCTGAGCCTGAGCCACGCGTTTGGCGGCCGGGCTCTGGCCCGGGGCGGCGCAACCAGCCAAGATGAGAGAGCTGGCGACAAGGGAGAGGACTTTCATTTGTATCTCAGTAGTGCAGGCGTGGTTCAGTTGCATACTGTAACAAGTGATGGGGGTGGGATGCACTAGAGGGGTCTCACCCCCTCCTATCTACGTATGCTCCCTTTGTGAAGATTTTCCCGCTCACCTTTGCACCGCCATATCTACGATGACCACCGCCGATGCATTGCGGCATGCGATCAATGTCCTCAGGGATAGCGCCGAATCTGGACGCATGCCCAACGGAACAGAGCTGGATGCGAACGCTATCGCCCAGCTTGTGGAGGCCGCCGAAACGCTCGATGCGGCCCTCGATGCTCTGCGTGGGTACGAATAGCACCGGCGCACAGTGGTCCGGCCAGTCAGCTCTTGTGACTTTCCGCCCAGATCACCAGCACCATGGTCCTTCCAGGTGCTAGATGCAACAAAGGGGCCTCTGTTGACGATCATTCAAAACTGACCCACCTGTAAGGGGCGCGATCGAGCAAATCTGACCCACGTGTAGACACTGCCCTGCTCAATGTTTGAGCAGGGGAACCAGGAGTGATCAACGTGGGCATGTT
>NZ_MIYM01000022.1:0-16417 GCF_001777155.1 Hydrogenophaga sp. PML113
GCAGCCAACGATACGCGGCGAAATACCGAACAGCAATCCCTTTGAAATCAACAAGTTACCTGCCCATGCCCGCGCCGTTGCTGGGGAAGCGAACCGTCACTTTTGACACTGAAATCAAATGGACCCCTGCAGGTGCCACCGCAGCCGATCTTCGACCGCGTTTTGCTCAACCCACCGTTCTCTGGCGGCAAGGACATTGCGCATATCGAGCACGCCATGCGCTTCGTCAGGCCTGGCGGGCGCCTCGCTGCCATTGCATCGACCACCTGGCAGACGTCCGACAACGCCAAGAGCCGAGTCTTCGCCCGTTGGGTGGAGGAACACGCGCTCACGGTGCGTCAGATCGAACGCGGGGCCTTCAAGGCTGCGGGCACGGACGTGCCCACGGTGTTGATGGTGCTGCAAGCGCCCAGCAATGAGGCCTGCAGTGCTTCCGGCAGCGCCGAGCGGACCATCAGCCGCTGCGAGCCCAGAGCCTCAGCGGTGTACGACAACATGGACGAGCTGGCCGCGGCCTTCTTCTGAGCCTGAAACGGGAAAGCCCCATCGCAACCCAAGCAGCAGCTTGGCAAGCGGTGGGGCTTTTTCTATTAGACTCAGGCAGCGAGGCTTGGGCCCATAAGCCTTGGCATGGCCGCAATTTCGCTGCGCGCGGCCAGCAGCGCACGCTCGAACTCGCCCGCGCTAAGCTGCTCAAGCTGGAAGACGTGGCAGTGCGCCATCTCACGCAGGGCCGCAAGGTCGCGATCACTCGGGATGCAGTGGCGCCATTCGCCACTTGCCATGCTGCGCTCTCGGATGGCATCGAGCGCCACGAAGGCTGTATCGATGACACCACCCAGCCCCTTGACCACACCCAAGACCTCCACGCGGCGAGACATTACACAAGCCATGCGAAGGTCTCGCCAAGCCACCTGGGAGCGTTCCGCGCGCGTGAGGTCGCCCAGTGAGTCATCGAGCGACTTGCGCAGGGAGGCGACCACTTCCGGGCTGAGGCGACTGGCCTTGGAGGCGGCAATCTCCAACGTGTTCAGCGCAGGCTTCCACCTCGGCGTGAACGGCCTGCTTCGGCCCTTTCTTTGGCTGCTGCCCCGGCTCTTGCTGCCCATGGCGCCAAGTCTACTGTGCCGCCGCGGCCAGCGGCGCGCCGGGCAGGAGAACGAGAAGGTCGCGCTTCAAGCGAGCAACGCCGGAGCGCACCAGGTGCAGCGAGGCGCCACGCACCTGTCGCCAGGAGGCATCGAGTTCGAAGGCCTCGCCCATCAACTCCTGGACATCGTAGCCAGCGTAGCGCGCCAGCAGGCCGATCAGCACACCCACGAACCGCGGACCGTGATCCTCGTTGGCGGGGCAAAGCCGGTGTGCTGCCTCATGCAGGATCACCCACCGATTGCGCGCCCAGCGCGGCAAGGTGATGCGGTGGTCACGGTGAGCGAGCGCGCTGCGCTGTCCCCAGCTTGGGCGCTCAATCGGATGCGCTACCTGTCCGGCCAAGGCGTAGCGGCCGCGTTCGCGGCGCCAGATCGGGTTGAGGAAGTCCGCGCATTCCTGCAGCGTGTCGAATTCGGACTCCGTGTGCCGATGCACAGTCCAGCTCGCGCCATCCAGGCGGCGCAGCGTCTTGCTCGCTTTGGCCTCACAGCGGTAGACCCTGGATTGCTGGTTGTCGCGCAGGCGTGCCATGGCGCGCCTCAACGCTGTGCTCGACGGAAGTCCCAGGGGGGCGTCGGGCTGGCATCACGCCAAAGCCCGATGCGTGCCGTCTGCGCCCCTTCCTCGGCCAAGGCATAGCGCTGTCGATCGGCGGGGGATTGGTCGCGCGCGTAGAACTTGTAATGCCAAGCCATGCCGTCGCGCACCATGGCCAAGTTCACATCCTCGCTGCCGAGGTAAACCACGCCAAGGACGCGCCCGTAGCGGTCCTGGGTGTCGTAGCGAACAGAAACGTGCTTGCCGAAGACCCGCCCAGACAGCGCGCGCTTGGACACCGAGCCAAAGGCCTGATGCGACTCGGGCGCGTCGATGCCTTGCAGGCGAACGCGCACGCTTTGCTTGCTCGCCGTGAGCACGGTGATGGTGTCGCCATCGGATACGCCGACCACGCGCCCGGCGAGCTCGGCGGCCCACAACTGAGAGGCGCCGCCCAACACCGCGCCGATCAGGAGCAAACGGGACAGCGCACGGGCTGCCCAACGAGGAAGGCCCGCCATGCGCAGGCCGTTGGAGAGGAGTAGGTATTTCATTCTGAACGTCAGGTTGGGTGACCGGCGGCCACTCAAAAACATCCTTGCATGGAATGCCTGCGCGTCAAGGGCGCGCGAGCGCAAAGCGTAGGGGAGCACGCCCCGCGCGCCATCGCCGCAACAAGCGTGAGATACCACATTGCGCCGGGAGGGTTCCCTGCGCTGTGGCAGAGGAGGGCCAGGTCGCTTGAGCCAACGCTGCCCGGCGGCTATTCTGACTGTCGCTTTCGTCATGGACGATTTCGCAGTGGAGCCCCGAGGCTCCAGATGCATCAACCCCGCAAGGACCTATCACCTTGTGGTGGTGGGTCGCAACTCGTTTGAGGACCCACCATGAACCAACACAGCGCCCCCTTACCGGCAGAGCCCGCGCATGAGCCCATCACGCGCGAGCACGCGCTGGCCACGTTCAAGACGCTTGTCGCGCGCTACGGCCTGCAATGGACCGCAGCGGTGCCCGCCATCGCCTACCAGCAACTCGCGCGCTGCAACACCGTGCTCACGACCCGCGACCGGCGCGAAGCCCTCGGTCTGCGCAACTGAGCGGCGCACAGAAACCACAAACCGCCCGGCCTAGCTGGGCGCCAACCACAACCCTGCGAGGTATCGAATGCCTCGCGGCGTTCGTGCCTCGCCTTCATGGAGCAACCCATGCAAAGCGAACTGTTCGAGCAACGCGAGCAGGAAAGCACCAAGGAGAAGGAACGAGCATTCGGCATGCTCATCCCCATCCGCAAGGAATCCCCCACCCAGCGCGCGATGCGGCGCATCCGCAGCCTCATGAACCAGGGCCTGGCCCTGGTGGTGGCGTTCTCTTCCGGTAAGGACTCATCCACGCTCGCCAACCTGGTGCTCAACACCGCGCGCGAGATGAAAGAGCAAGGCGGCGCGCCAACGCCGATCCTGGTTGTGCACTCCAACACTGGGGTAGAACAACCCGAGATCGAGCAGCTCGCCCGGTCCGAACTCGGCAAGATGCGCGACTACGCCAAGGCCCACGGCCTGGAGCTGGAGGTGCGCATTGGGCAACCCACGTTGTCCGCATCGTTTCCGGTGCGCGTCATCGGCGGGCGAGGCCTGCCATCGTTTCCCGACTCGCGAGCAGACTGCTCAACGGACTGGAAGGTGGCGGTGAACACGCGCCTGATCGAGCAGGCCTACAAGGACCTCACCAAACGCGACGATGTGCGCGATGTGGTGGTGATGACTGGCGTTCGCCAGGATGAATCCATCGCACGCGATCTGCGCATCAAGAAACGAGGCGAGGTCGCTGAAGGCGTCTGGGAGAACGACGGGGGCAAGCTGCGCGCCTCCCCGATCCTGGACTTCACTGTCGATGACGTGTGGGAGTACCTGGGCTACTGCGCCGCCGGCGTTGAGCCGAGCTATTCTGACTTCGCCGATGTCATACGCATCTACGCGGCGGCTGGAGCAAGCTCATGCGTCGTCGTAGCCGACATACAGTCGGCCAGCAACAAGGCTGCATGCGGTAGTCGCTTCGGCTGCTGGGCGTGCTCCCGCGTGGCGACCGACCGTTCGATGGACAACCTCATTGCCTCGGACCTGCAACGCTATAGCTACCTCAAGCCGCTGGCCGCGCTGAGAAACTTCATCAGCGAGACCCAATACGACTGGAACAGACGTCAGTTCGTGGGTCGCACGGTGGACGAGGATGGCTACATCAACATCGGCGCCGATACCTACTCGCCCGAGATGGTGGTCGAGTTGCTGCGCTACACGCTCACGGCTCAGGTCGAGTCGGGCGTGCAGATCATCAGCTACCAGCAACTCGTTGCGATCGACGCGCGTTGGTCCCTCTATGGCCTGCACCCGCCGTTCACCGCCTTGAAGGTCTACTTCGAGGTGGAGGATGGGCAGCGGTACCACCCTCCCCAGACGGGGCGCATCCCGAAAACGCCGACCCCCAAGATCGGACGACTCTTCGTGGGCAAGCAGTGGGAGCAGGTGGACGGGCCCAACAGCATGAGTGGCCTGCGCGACGCAATGCGAGAGTTGCACGGCGAGGCCTGCGGGCTCAACCTGCGGGCACTGGCAAGCGGCAACCTGGTCATCGACGACGAAGCCGAAGAAGGCATGGAAGTCGATGAGGAGGGCGCGATCGACTTCATCGAGTTCTGCGGCCGTGAGATGGTGAAAGACCACTGCTTAGACGATCACCCAGACTGGGCAGCGGGCTATATGACCTATCTCGGCTACGGCACGCTGCAGATCGCCAAAGGGCGCTCCAACCAGATCGATGCGATCCTGCGCCGAACGCGCTGGCGCCAGGCGAACACCCTGCACGGCCAACGCGACACGAACGAGCTGCGCCAGCGATGCGCAACCCTGTTCGAACAGCAGCTTGAACTGCTGGCAGCCTGAACGCTGCACCCCTCAAAGCCCCGCCACCAAAATGGCGGGGCTTTCTTCTTTGAGCGCAAACCGCTTTGCGATTCGATGCCGTGCGAGCGTAGTTCGAAAGCAGTAGCTAGGCGGGCCAATCCACGGCCAACGGGGCAAAGCTGCGCAGATGGCGGGAGGCGAACACGACCTGGCCGTCCAAAAATGCACGCAAAGCGCACGGTGCCACGCCTTTGGCGTGCCTGGAACGCGCATCCCAGCATCGGAGCCCTTCATGACGGACACGCCGGAAAACCGCAAACCGCTTTGCACCAAGGAAGCCAAGACAGCGCCTCGCAAGGCCAACAAGCCGAAGCGCCTGTCGCTGCGCCAACTGGAGCACGCCGACGAGTGCAAGCGCCTACTGGATGGCGGATGGTCTGTGCGCCAGATCGCCCTGCACATGAAGTGCTCCAAGGTTCACATCACCAACCAATTGATGCTGGCGGGTGCCCCTGCGCAAGTGCGCGAGATGGTCGCCCTGGAGGTCATCACGATCTCCGCAGCGCACAAGGCTCTGCGCGTGCATGGCGACAAGGCTGGCGAGCGCATCGCACAGGGCATGAGCATGGCCGCGGCCCAAGGCAAGAGGCGCATTACGCCTAGCATGCTTCTCGATGCCAGGGCAGAAGGCGATACCCAGCCTAAGGGGGCGCTATATGAGGCCGTACGCAAGTTGCGCAACGAACAGGCGTTCCAGCAGTTGCCAGCGACACTGCAGCATGAAATCGAGAGCCTGATCGCAAGGGGTGAGCCCGTAGCCGCGTCTGTCGTGGGGATTGAAAGCGCACCCGAGTTGGCGCTGCAAGCCTCGGCACCGCAGGACGTGGCCACCAGACTAGCCCCTCAGGGCAGCGCCGAACCATCCGCCCCGAAGAAGAGGCGCAGCAGCAGCGCCGGGCGTGCCAAGCTAAAGGTTGAAGGCGATCCGTCGGCACCAGAGGTCGCAAACGGGGGGACGAACGAGCAGGCCAAGATGCCGTCGGCCGAGAGTACGCCCGTGGATGCGCCCACTCAGACGCAGTTGCTCGATACAGAGGAGCACTCAGAGGAGGGCGCAGCCGTAGTAGAGGCGGAAGCGGAAGTAGAAGCGGAACCCGGCCTGGATGGCATCGACATCGAAGAGTTCCTCACGCATCCGCACTGGCAGAGGCTGGACGAAGAGCTTCATCGGCTGGTCGACCATGTACCGCAGACCAGCCAGCGCTGCGAGAGGACCACCATCCTGTCATGGCTCTACCAGCGCGAGGGCGTGAGCACCTTCACGATGCTCGCGGACCGCATCAAGGGAATCGAATCCCCGATCATGCGCAAGCGCGCAATGCGACGCACGCTGCGCACGATGGAGCGCCTCAAACTCGTCTCGCTCGTCACGTTTCCCGAGTCCGACGATCAAGCTGACAACCAGCGCGAAGAGGAGCTCGGGCGCAACAGCATGATCACGCTGACCTGGACGGGCATGGTCTGGATGCGGCGCGCATGGCAAGCCCGGGCCAACCTCGCGCGCAACAAATACACCATCCTGCAAGCCCACGAGATGTTGGTCGAGGAGGAGGAGGAAGGGCGGGGCGACGAGGCGGTCTGGGTCGAGGGCCTGTCAGGTGTCTCGCCCGAGGAGGCCAAGACCAACGTGCGCGCCATCACGGCCGGACGCGGGCACATCACATCGGTCTTCGATCTGGGCTTGAAGCGGTAAAAGTACCGCGAGAAACTCGGTTCGCCCTTCCAACGAGCCGGATTGGGGTCGTTGGAGGTGGCGAGCACGGCGCGCGGCGGCCCAACAATTTGGGCTCTACACCAAGACCGCCGTGGCCGGAGCCACAAAGTATGAATACCCCCCCCATCGCCACCCAGCAGGCCATCCGACTGATGATCGGAGGCAAGGCCTTTGGGCAAGCCGAGCTGGATAGCGCGCAGCACGCGGCAGAGCTTCAACTGGCGATGGAGCATGCTCGACACAGGTATGGCCACGCCCTGTGCCTGTGCCGCAGGCAGCCGCTCAAGCTGCAGGTGCGCCTCCGCGATGAGAGGTTTCACCTGGCGGTGTGGCCCAACGAAGGTCCCCAGCACGATTCCGAGTGCGCGTTCTTCCGCGACGAACTCCTCGGCGCGGCCACCGCGTCGGCCGGCCTGCGCCACATTGAGGAGCCCAAGGCGCACGTCGCCAGCGCTCCAGCGCGCCCCGCGCCCGCACCAACCACCCTGCCCACCAAGCAGACGGCAGCGCCCACGGCCAAGGCCCCTGCTGGCCAAGCCCAAGTCAACCTTGCCCACGCGCCGTCGCAAGCGCCTGTCGTGCGCCACGAGATCACGCTGAGCGTGCCTGGCCAGCGCGCGCCCGGGGCCAGTGGGCAGCGCGCCATCAACCTCAAGACCTTGGCCATGGGGTTGTGGGAGGAGGCGCAGTTGTGCCGCTGGCACCCCTCCTGGCGCCGGGATTGGGGCCGCGCTCGCTACCAGCTGCACCAAGTCGCCGCGACCATGAGTGTCAACGGCCAGCCCCTGGAAGAACTGCTTTTCGCGCCTCGCCCGTTTCGCGAAAGCGCGCGTGAACAGGTCAACACCGAGTGGAACGGCTTCGTCGACAGCCTGAACAGGCGCGGCGGCGCCAACGCTGGTCTTCGCCTGCTCATCGCGCCGGTGCGCAGCCTGGCCGTTCCGGCAAACCGTCCCCCGGTGATGCACCTGCGTCACTTGCGCCACCCCATCGGCCTGTCCGACGCGGCTCTGGAGTTCGTACGCAACGACTGCCGCGCGCCCATCCGCCAGCTACAGGCCAACGACAACCAGGATCGGGTCGAGAGAGCGCTTTCGGGGCGACTTGCAGCACCCGTTCAGGACCGCCGTCAACCCGAGGTCATGGGCTTCTTCATCGTGGAGGGCAGCAACCGGGGGGCCGTTTTTGCGCGCGCCGCATGGCTGATGAACGTCCATCCGCGCAGCTTCATCCCCGCCAACAGCCCCAACACAGTGATGCTGGTCGATGCGCTGCTTGAGCGCGGGCACGCCTTCCAGCGAGTACTCGCGGATGTGCAGCCGATGAAGAAGACCGCGCCGGACTGGCTGGTGCGCCATGTGATCGGGCCCAACGGTGAGCCCGTCGCGCGCGCCGCACTGGACGTCCTTGATCGCGGCAGTTCGCCCGAGTACCTGCAGGTGCGCCAGGACATGGCCCGCTCCCTGGCCGCCAAGGGAGTGCCCACCTGGTACTGGGTGCCAAGCGGCGCCTGGGCCGAGCGCCGGGTCCCACCGCTGCCGCCTACCGACGAACAGGGGCCGAACGAGGCCAAGCAGATCCTGCAAGACATCAGCAACAGCGCTGATTGCGATTTTCAGTATGGGCACAGCCCGCGTTTTTCACCTTGAAAGGAGAGTCCCATGGACATGAACATCAGTCCCGCCATCCAAGAAGTTGCCCTGGATCTGCAGCTGGATCCGGCTCTGCCGCGATTCCTGCAGCGCGAGACCGCACTGGATGAGGCCGCAACAAATGCGGCTGCTCAGCCCAACCAGGCACTGCCCGTGAAGGCGGCCGACGCCCAGCCGTCATTCCTGGCGATGACCGCAGGCGCTGCCCCGAGCAGCCATAGCTTGACCAAGCCGGCATGCACGTTCCCCTCGGGGCTGTCCTTCGAGGGCAAGGCGACCTTCCCCTGCGACTTCGCGGTCGAGGGCGAGATCAAGGGCCGGGTCGAGCTCAGTGGCCAGTCCAAGCTGGTAATCGCCAAGGGTGGCCGCATCGAGGGCGAGATCTCTTCCAAGCACATCCTCATCGAAGGCCACGCTCACGGCGTGATCGACGCCTCCGGTGGCGTGGTCAGCTTCGGTGAGAGCGCACGCGCAAGCGGCAACATCAACTACGCACGCATGTCCATGGCTGAAGGCGCAGAGGTCGAAGCCACCATGAAGAAGATCGCCTGAGCGCAGAGCAGAACTGGAGTACCAAGATGACCACCAACCCCACCATCACCGCCAGCGCCTCGGCCGCCATCGCCGCCATGCGAACCGTCGACGCGAAGAGCTTCGAGAGCGCCACCACCGTCGTGCCCCACGGCGCAGTGATGGACGGCACGATGTCCGCCACGGAGAACCTCGCGGTGCGCATCGACGGCGAATTCAAGGGCACGCTGGCCTTGCTCAAGGAAAGCGCGATCCACATCGGCCCCAACGCGGTCCTCGACTGCAAGTCCCTGCAGGCCGACATCATCTACATCCAAGGCACGTTCAAGGGCGAGCTGGTCGCACGCAAGGCATTGGAGTTGGCTCCAACGGCGCGCGTGAGCGGCACGATCCGCTACGAGGACCGCCTGGACGTGCACTGCGGCGCGCGCCTGAGCGGCAGCATCGAAGGCCCCCAGCGCGATTGATCGCGCACGAACGCGCCGACCCTGGAGCCAGGGGAATCGCTTACAGGCACGAAGAGGTGCCAACCGCTTTGCGCTTACCAGCACCCTGCGAGGGGCCGCACCAGAGGGAAAACGGGGCGTAAGGCGGCTCCTGGCGCAGTTCAAGCAGGCGCAAACCGCTTTGCACTTTGCATCGCTGCAAGGCGCTCCGGCGGCGGCGCAAGTGAACCAGGTGAGCAGACAGCGCGCAACGCTTGTGCTCAAATCGTTTCACCTTTGGAGATCACTCCAAGTCGTCGGCAAACGCCGAAATTCACCCACCCGGACGGGAACCACGGTTCCCTCACGGGGCGTATGTGGAACTCGTCTCTTTCCCTTTAATGGAGATAGAGAAATGATGAACGCCGCATACGAATCGGACTACGCTTCCGCCCTTGACCACATGGACTTCATCGTGAAGTCCTTGGCCGAGAAACCGGGTCGAGCCCTCGACCTCGCCATCCAACACGGTGGTGAGGAAGCAGTGCAGGCCTTGTTCGACGCTGTGATGGACAAAGGCCACCGCATGGTGCTGGTCCAGGCGCTCAACGCTCCCTCCCTGCCGGGTTGGGTCCGCGACAAGCTCGAAGTCTTCCTGTACGGCCAGAACCGCCAAGTCGCGGCTCTGTTCTGCAAGAAGGTTGTGCACTAAGCACACATCAAGAAAAGGCCACTCCTTCGGGGTGGCCTTTTCTGCTTTGTGGGCGGACTTGAATCTCACACACCCAGGGCTACCATGCATGCATGAAGAACGCCCGCAACGCGGGCTCCACCGGGTAAGCAGGAGAGAAAAATGATCGTTTCCAACGGACGCCTGAGCATGAGCCAGGACGAGTGGCTGCAGTTTCAGCAGATCACCCGCGCGCCGTGGCAGCCCAGGACGCCGCGCGAGTTCAACGCGATGTGTGAGCTCGGCGCTGCGCATCACAGGGTCGAGAACACCGATGGCGAGGGCTGGAGCCATGAGATGGCCTGCGAGGACATGAAGTTCGGGCCGGATGGCCAGATCAATTTCCCCGCCGACCAGCGCCGACTGGCCTACGTCAAGGTACACGGCACCTGGCCCACGGATGAGCAGCTTCGCGAGTTCGAAGGTCAGCCCAAGACCGCCGGGCCCGGGTTGACTGTGGTGCGATGAAGCACCACTGCAGCCAGCCAGTGCGCCAAGAACGCGCACCTCAACACTGGACCAGGTTGCTGGACGCATGCGCGTGGCCACCGCAGAATTTCCTCACAACTGCAAACGCAGCCGCATGGTGTTCACCATGCAGACATCCTCCCTCAACGGGGCCAGGCGCCCGTGAGGGACATGGCCCGCCCTAAATCGGACCTCACCATGCAACAACATTCAGACGATCCAGCGTGGGTTCTCTACAAGATGCCCAATGGCTCGCTCTTTCAAATCGTGGAGCGAACGGACGACACGGTGCGCTTCACCGCCCAAGGCGGTGGCATCGTGCGCGCTTTGCCGGCCGCGGAGTTCGACGCCCAGTTCACGCCGACCGGCCTGCCCGAGTTCACGCGGGCTCATGCCAGCGGCGACTGGCTACCGGACGGCGTCGTGATCGACTGCCTGAGCAACGGCACGCGATGGAATGGCTGGAGCTGCCCGTACTTCGAATTTGAAGGCGCCCTGGAGCTGTGCAAGCACATGCCCGGCCTGATCTATGACCAGGCCAGGGACTTCTTCAGCTACCCCAGCGGCGACAACAACCTGGAGCGCACCGAGTTCTACGCCGAGACCATCGACGTACAAGGCCAGACCACCAAGGTCTACGCCATCGGCAGCGGCTTCTGGTGCTGGGAATGAAGCCAGTACTGACGAGCAACCACCGATAGGCCGCATCCGAGAGGGTGCGGCCTTTTTCGTTTCTCCACGCTGCTGGGCCATATCGGTTGCGGCATCAGAGCGGCCGGGCTATCTTCCAGCCGTATTGGCACCAGCCAATTCGTCGGCCATGAGCCGACATTCACCAACCCCGCCCCGGGATGCACGCCATCCCGCAGGGCTGGTTTGTCTGCCGGGGGCTTCAACTGCATTCCCCCATGACCAAAGTATTCAAGAAGCAGGCGCGGCACCTGATGCAGGACGATCTGGTCGACCTCAGAAGCTGCCCATACCTGAGGACTGCGCCGATCGCGCAGAACATGTACGGGCACGTCAACGTCGTCAGACACGAAAGTACCGCGTGGGTGGTCGTCGGCTACGAGGGCATCGATCACGTCGGCTATGCGAGAGACCAGGTGCTCACCGTCATTGCGCCGCAGATCTACCTGTTCCCGCACAAGCTCACCGTGATCGAGGCCGACGACACCCCCGTCATCGGCTTCGTGGACGAGCCCTCGGGCGTCGCGATCGAGGATCCCTCGCGCAGCACCTGCAGCCGCTTCGAGGTGGAGCCGCAAGCCTATGGACTCAGCCCCGATGACGTCCAGGCGCTCAAGGAACTCAACGAGGCGGTCCGGCAGTCCTGCGAGGATGCCCTGGACGCTATGAGCCTGACCATCCAGAACCATCTGCGGGTGCACCACGGCGACTTCGCTGGGGCGTACTTCTCTGGCGAGCGGGAGCGCCGCGGTGCACTCGTCACTGCGTTGCGCTATGCCGTGGCGCAGATCGAGGACGCCAAGCGCGATGTCGTCGACGACGAAGCCGAAGGAGCTGCGCGATGATCAAGGGCGGACTCACCCTGCGGAACAGCCGGCGCTATGCCTCAGGCTGGGACCACCTGGACAGCAGCCGCTACCTGGGCAGCATGAAGTTGACCGCACCGCGTGTACTGCGGCCGGGCAACGGCTACGACATCGGGCCTGTCTACATCCAGCGCGCCCGCGTGGCACCTGGCCTGGACCGCGAGCAGGTCAAGCAGGCCCTGGTGGACACACTCGGCGGCTCGCGCTGCAGACACGAACATGACTGCTGTGGCTGCGCTACCCGCCACGTGCAGGTGCGCGCCCTGGGCAACCGCGATTTCGCGATCCGCACCAGCATGACGTTCAACTACTGAGCCTTGCGCTCGGGGCGCCCAGCGCCAGTAAGAAGAAAGGAAGCCGACCCTACGAGGTCGGCTTTTTTTTTGCCCGAAACGCCTCGCCAGGGCGGCGTGGGCCGTCTGAATTGCCCTCGGCGACGCCCGTTGGGACAATCCCCCCTGTATCGCCAACCGGCGCTATGTGCGGGGCTCTTAACAGCCACCAGCACCATCACCACCTACCCGGACGGGCCCTAAGCGCCCGTGGGGCCATGGGTTTGTCCTCACTGGAGAAACCCATGAACGAAATCGAACGTGCGATGCGCTCCCCCCTGGTTTCGGCCAAGGAATCGGGCTACACGCGTCATCCCTACATCCACACGGATCTGCATCGGGCGCCCATCACCTTTCTGTGGTGGGCGAGCACGCCAAGCGGTCGCGAGTCGAAGTTCTTCCACGCGGAGACCTTCTACCGACTGAGCAGCTCGGGCAAGCTCGGCCGCGACCAAGGCGGCAACCTGATCCCGGTCTATGTGCCCAGCGAGCACTACAGCAAGAGCGACCTGGAGCTACGAAACCGCCTCATCGAGCGCGGGCCCTACCTGCGCAAGAAGCTGCCGAGCGGCTATGTGTGGCACGGCCCGTTCCTATGGAGCGTGCTGCGTCCACCGCAGCGCGAAGGCACAGGCTTTGCCCTCCGTGAGCCCGATCACAGCGAGGGTATCCCGATGGGGTATGCCACGCCGCAGATCAGCTGGGCCCAGCATCTCGCGCGCAAAGTGCTCTCCGAAACGCGCGTGCCGGCATGAGCGAAGATCTTCACGAGGAGATCAGCGATCTCGACTGGTTGGCCGAGCAGGGGCTGGACATCGCCATCTTGCGCGGTGGTCAGCCCAGCACGCCGGCGCCGCTGTCGCCCTTGATCGCAGCGAATGTGGACCCCAACGCCTACGATCGCATTTGCATCGCGTTCTCGGGGGGCAAGGACTCGATCGCGCTGCTGCTGCACGTACTCGAACTGGGCGTGCCCAAGCACAAGATCGAACTGCATCACCACCTTGTGGACGGACGAGAGGGCTCAACCCTCATGGATTGGCCGATCACCGAGAGCTACTGCGAGGAGATCGCCAAAGCTTTTGGCGTGCCGCTGACCTTCAGTTGGCGCGAGGGCGGCATCGAGCAGGAGATGCTACGCGAGCAGGCCGCCACCGGCGCAGTGTTCATCCCCGATGGGGAGGGGCACAGAAGGCTGGGCGGCGACGGACCGGCTGGCACCAGGCGGAAGTTTCCCCAGGTGTCGGCCGATCTGAGCGTTCGCTGGTGCAGCGGCGTTGCCAAGATCGACTGCTTCAGCCGCTACCTGAACAACCACCCCAAGTTCACGCAGGGCAAAACGCTGGTCCTCACGGGCGAGCGTGCACAGGAGAGCAGCGCGCGATCACGCTACCAAGTGTTCGAACCGCACCGCTGTGACCTGCGCAATGGCCGCAAGGTCAAACGTCACATCGACGTTTGGCGCGCGGTACACGCGTGGAGTGAGCAACAGGTGTGGGAAATCATCGAGCGCTGGCGCGTGACCGCGCACCCCTGCTACTGGCTTGGCTGGAGCAGGGCGTCGTGCAGGGCCTGTGTGTTCGGAGGCAAGGACGAGTGGGCAACCATTCGCGCGATTGCCCCGCAGCAGTTCACGCAGATCGCCAGCTACGAGCGCGAGTTCAAGGTGACGATCCACCGCAAAGACTCTGTCGAGGTGCGAGCCGAGCAGGGTACGCCCTTCAACACCGACCCGTACTGGGTCGAGCTGGCCAACAGCCAGCACTTCAACCGCTCTGTGTTCATGGAGCCATGGACGCTGCCGCCCGGTGCCTACGGCAACGGATGCGGTCCGAGCTAACCCACAGCAACCGGCCCCGGGGCACCCAGGGCTAAGCTGGACTGGCCACGTACCAAGCCCCTCAGCGAACAGCTGGGGGGCTTTTTCTTTTGGCAGCGCCAGCGCGGATCTGCGCGCGCAAACGAAAAAAGGGGGTGCCCATGTTACTGAGCACCCCCTTTTGGGATGTGAAGACGGCACCTTACGCAACGACCACCTCTGCATTGGCGATCTCCATCTGGCGCTTCAGAAAGTCCGAGACCTTCTTGCGGATCGCGACCAGGCGTTGATCGTCGACGCAGCGCGCCGCGCCAAGGGTTGCACGCTGTGCGTACAGCCACTGAGCTTCGGAAAAGGTGACACCCGCTTTCGCCAAGAGGGCAGGGCCCTTCAGCGCATTCACACAGTTGGCACTCATGGGACTCTCCATTCTGAAATCCGGGCACGTCGCCCCTTGTGGGTTCTCGCGAGAAAACACACAAGGAACGACGCGCACCGGCTCGCCTGGAGAGGCGCATGGGCGTGAGTCAAAAGGCGCGGCGGGAGAGTCCCCTGCCGAAGCGAGAGATGAAGCGCCTTCTGACCGCTGATCACAGGCACAACGTGCAGGTGACCTTTTGATTGCTCGAAGAGCGAACGGCAGCGGATGCCGTCAAGTTGAAGACCGTCATGCAGACGGTGAATGGTGCGAGCACCAAGGTAGACCCGAGAATATCACAGCACAACCCGGTACTAGGCCGCATCAGTGGCGCGGTGGTGCGCCTTTGAGCACAATTGCGGCGTTTTCGCGCAATGCGATCTCGCGCGTGCCCACCTGGGCGACACGCATTCACCGGGGCGACTCACCCGCTCCTCACCTTCACCCTCGCGGGCCCAGCGCCCGCACGGGTTATGGGCTCGCTCAATCCACCAATGAAATGAGCAAGTCCAGCAACAACACCCTGGGCGGAGTCTTCTGCGGGCGCCAGATCGCGCCAGGCCTGTACGCGGAGACGGTCGAGACCAATCGCTACCTCATCCGTGCCGCCGTGGGCACCTCCCACGCGACTAGGCTGGGCGAGGTCTTCTGCGCAGCCACCGGCTTCCAGGCGATGACCATGGCAGGCAAGTGCGTGGCGCGCGAGGCGGCGCTTCTCGCCGCGGCCGTGGCTTTGCAGGGCCAGCCGAGCAGCCATGGCGTGCACGGGAGCGGCCTATGAGCCAGCAGCCCGCCTCGATCGTTCCAGGATGCTCAGATGCCGACCTCGTCGTCAGCGTCTGGTTCGAACGCGATCGCAAGCACCTGAGTTTGAGCACCCCGCAGGGGCACAGCGTCGTCGATCTGTGGGATGACGAAATCGACCAGCTGGTCGAGGACGGTTCTCTCACAGTGCCGCGCCACCCTCGTCCCAGCGAGAACGACTGGCGAGCGCATCTGATCGCGTACGCACAGCAGCGCTGAGCCAGTAAGCAAGGGGGTCGTTACGCCCCATTCGCCCCCGCCCCCCACTCACCAAAGCAAGGAACAGCCCGAGGCCGGCTGTTGGAACGAAGAAGTCGGTTGGGGGGCTCCCCGCGCGCACCGAAGTCAACAAAACTGAAGGCCACCTGCTCGCGCGGGTGGCCTTTTTCTTTTCATCAGGCGGGGGCTTGAGCAGGCCGAAGCGGTCCTACAACCTACAGACTTGCATCGGGGGCAGAGGGATGCTGACGTTGAACAAGCGCATCCAGGCGCTGCGGATCGAACTCCAGGTAGAAGCGGCTCGAAAGCCACGCGTCCATCGACTGCTCGACGTTGTCGAGGTCGGAGGCCGAAAGGCCTGTGCACTCACCGACAAACATCACATCATCGTCAAGAAAGTCCTGCAGAAGGCCTGCGCTTACCAAGTGCAGCGCACCGTCGTAGACGGTGAGCCAATATCCGAAGCCATTGATGGATGCCACTGTGCCCGCAGGGTGCGCGAGCAGCGCACGGATCACCCGGTCGCACGTGAGCAATAGGCGATTGAAGGCTGCTACCTCATCGGCGTGAGCGCTGTAGCTGCGCTGCACCGTGTGCAGGCGCAAACCGCGAGCGATGGCAACTTCAGAGAGGGAAGGGCGGGTGCGATTTGCGGTCATCGAATGTTCCTCTTGTGCTTTCAAGCTACAAGCGGAACCCTCGATGTCAAGGCACTCTCACGTAGATTGCACGCAACCCGCGCTCACCGACCGTTTGCGCCTTCAGCCGCGTGGTCGTTAGCCGCCGAAGACGAAAGCGGGCGCCAAATACTCGCTTGCGGTGAGAGATGAGTCATGGCATCGTGACTCCCCCTCCCTGTAGGGCCTCCAGTGAGCCCCTCGCCCGGATGTTTCAATTAGGCCCCGGGCATATTTTTGAGAGGACAGAAGCCGATGGCTTATGAATTCACGAAGGCAAAGATTGCGGACGAACGGACGTAAGCGTCCGGCAATCCCATCTTGAGATAGACCCAGTGTCGAGGCATCGTGTGCACGATGAACATCACGCACACTATGGCGAACGACACGATCGCCCAGCGCCCCAAGCGGCACTACTACTCCCCG
>NZ_MIYM01000023.1:0-12719 GCF_001777155.1 Hydrogenophaga sp. PML113
ACGCCACGAATCGCAGATTTGAAAGTGAACAGGAAAGTCAATGAAATCAACGATCTACCAACACCACCTCCGCGCCAGTGCTAGCTTTTCGTACCGTCACTTATTGCACTGAAAACGAGGAGACCCCGACTTGGAGCCTGTCAGCCTGACGAGCTGGGGCCAGCTCATTCTGGTCACTCACCCCCGTTCCGGCTTTGCCACCGGCGGCGACCTCATTGCAGCCGCGCGCAAGGCACCAGGTAAACTCAACTATGCCTCGCCAGGTGTTGGGACGCCGCACCATCTCTCGATGGAGTTGTTCAAAAACACCGCCAAGGTGTTTCTCACGCACATTCCCTACCGTGGCACGGGCCCCGCCGTCACCGACATGCTGGGTGGCCAGGTGGATGCCATGTTCCTGCCCATTCATGTGGCATTGCCGCAGGTGCGTTCGGGCAAGCTTCTCGCACTCGGCATCGGAAGCGACAAGCGTCATCCGCTGCTGCCCGACGTTCCCACCCTCAGCGAAGCTAAAGCAGGCGACGTCAACGTGGACATGTGGTACGGCATCTTCGCTCCCAAGGGCATGCCTGCGTCGCAAGTCGCCTCGCTCAACCGCGAAATCAACGACATCCTCCGCAGCGAGGATGTCAAAAAGGCCTTCGCTGGGCAGGGAATGGATCCCGCCAGCGACGCACCCGAGGCGTTCGGTCGCCTGGTGGCCAGGGACGCGGACCGGTGGGCCACACTCATCAAAACTCAGGGTATCAAGGCCGAATGAAGCACGAGAACGACATCAGGATTGCGGTGGTGGGGGGTGGCATCGCCGGCCTGGCATTCGCGCTGGCCCTTCACAAGCACGGCCTGGCGTGTGATGTCTACGAGGGCGCCACAGAGGTGAAGGAGATCGGCGTCGGCATCACCTTGCTGCCACACGCGATGCGCGAGCTCGACGCGCTGGGCCTGACAGCCGAACTGGAGGCTGTGGCGATCGAAAACCGCGAGAGCGTGTTCTACAACCGCTGGGGCCAGTTCGTCTACAGCGAGCCTCGCGGCCGACATGCGGGCTACGAATTGCCCGAGCTGGGCATCCATCGCGGCAAACTCCATCGCCTGCTCTGGAATGCCGCGTTGCAGCGCCTGGGTGCCAAGCGGCTGCATGTGGGGCACCGTTGCACCGGCATCGACCCTTTGGATGGCGCGGCCACGCTGCATTTCGCGGTGGGACTGCAGGGCACGCCCGAGACCGTTCAGGCCGACGTGGTGGTGGCTTGCGATGGCGTCAATTCGACCATCCGCCGGCATTTCTATTCCGACGATCGAGTCTGCTATGCAGGCATCAACACCTGGCGCGGCGTGAGCGTGCACAAGCCCATCCTCACCGGCAAGAGCTACATCCGCATCGGATCGATCGACACCGGCAAGATGGTGATCTACCCGATCGTGGACAACGTGGACGGGCAGGGCAACCAGCTCATCAACTGGGTGGCCGAGATCCGCGACCCGCAGGCCGCCATGAACGACTGGAACAAGCCCGGGCGCCTGGACGACTTCCTGCCGACCTTCGAATCGTGGCGCTACGACTGGCTCGACGTGCCGGCGCTGATCAGCTCGGCGCAGCAGGTGTTCGAGTACCCGATGGTCGACAAGGACGCGCTGCCGCGCTGGAGCTTCGAGCGCGTGACGCTCATGGGCGACGCGGCGCACCCGATGTACCCGCGCGGCTCCAATGGCTCGGCGCAGGCACTGATCGACGCTCGCACACTGGCCGACGAAATGGCCGCTTCGCCCAGTGATCCGGGTGCTGCGCTGCAGCGCTATGAAGCGGCACGCCTGGGACCGACGGCCAGAGTGGTTGAGACGAACCGCACGCTGCCGCCCGATTTCATCATCATGAAGGCTGACGAACTCAGCGGTGGCCTTCCTTTTGCCAATATTGATGACTTGATCAGCCAGGACGACTTGCGAGCCATCTCGGACAACTACAAGCAAGTCGCCGGCTTTGCACTGAGAGCCTGATGAGAGGCAACAAGCACAGCAGCCGCGGTTAAACACTCAGAGTTGGAACAGTGCAATGCCTGTGCTTGGCTAGGAGTATAGAGGCTGCATCGTCGAGGAGCTCATGCATCTGCAAGCCAAATCCAGGGCCTTGTGAACTGAGCCAACGATGTATTTGCGACCCGCATTCCATTGCACATACATTTCATTTTTCTACGGAGACAAGTACATGCGTTTCTTACCCTCTTCTGCCGCAGCTGCTTGTCTGATCGGACTGATCGCCGCCACCAGCATGGTGCATGCGGTGGAAACCTCGGACAAGCCGCTGCGTATCGTGGTCCCATTCGCTGCAGGCGGCCTCGCTGATGTGTTGGCCCGCACGTTGGCAGAAGAAATGCGGACCGGGTTTCCTAAGGGCATCCATGTCGAGAACAAGACCGGTGCCGGCGGCAACCTGGGCGCTGCCGAGGTGTTCAACCGGCCACGATCGAGCGAAAGCACCATCATGATTTCGTCTCCGGGTCCGATCGCGATCAACCAGGGGCTGTACGCCAAACTGCCATACGATCCCTCCCAGTGGCTAGCCATCGGAACCATTGCTTCGGTACCGAACGCGCTTATCGTCAGCCCCAATCTGCCAATCAAGACGGCTCAAGAATTCGCGCCTTATGCCAAGCAAAGCGCCGGGAGAGTGTCCTATGCGTCCCAGGGCAATGGCACGACTTCACATTTGACTGCGAGCCTTTTTTCCTCCTTGACGGGAGCAACATTGGTCCATGTTCCGTACAAAGGCGATGCCCCTGCGCTCGCCGATCTATCGGGTAGCCAGGTTGATGCCTTCTTCGGAAGTGTGGGAGCGTCAATCACATTGCACAAATCGGGCAAGGTACGCATTCTTGCGGTGGCAGATGCCAAACGGTCTGCCGCTCTCCCGGACGTGCCGACCTTTGCGGAGATTGGTTTACCGGGTATGCAGTCGGTTACCTGGTACGCGGCGGTGACCGCGCCAAACACGCCTTCCGAAGAAGTTCGTCACCTCAACACCACGCTCAATGAAGCGTTGGCGAGACCAGCCATGCAGGAACGCCTCGCAAAGCTAGGGCTGGACCCGATGCACAACACAACCGCGGCAAGTGCTGACTTCATCGAGCAGCAAACCCAGTTGTGGCAGAAGGTGATTCGCGATGCAAAGGTCACCATCGATTGATCCGATGGCTTTTGTGATACCGCGCCCGTAGGTTGTAGGTCACACTACCAGCAGCCTGAACTGACATCGTTGCTTGAGTACACGAGCACGGTGTTCGCCGCTGACTTCTGCCACCGGATTCGAACCACGCCGGCTCCGCGCATGTTCATGTTCACGTTCACCCAAGGGGCAGTCGCGCCGCCAGTGTGTCACGCGCGCGATTGAGCATCGGCAGGAATGCGTCGCGAAACTCACCCATGCCCATGCGCTCGATCCGCACCGCGATACTTATCGCAGCCACTACCTGCCCCTGGCGGTCGCGCACTGGCACCGCCATCGACCGCACGTCGATCTCCAGTTCGCCATCGCTGCTGGCATGTCCTTCTTCGCGACAGCGTTCCACCAATTCCACTACCAGCGAAAAATCGCAGATCGTTTGCGGCGTCAGCGGCACGCGAGTCATGCTGCGCAGCCGAGCCTGTGCCTCTCGCGGCGGCAGCCCGGCCAGCAGCACACGACCCAGAGCCGAACAGTAGGCCGGCAGACGCGAGCCGATGCCCAAGCCCGCGCTCAGGCTGCGCCGTGCCGTCGAGCGCGCGATGATGATCGCGTCGTCGTCCAGCAACTGCCCCAGCGATGCCGACTCGCGCGTGCGCTCGGACAAGGCGTCCAGCAGTGGCTGAGCCAGCGACGGCATCGGCCGAGAAGACAGGTACGCGTGCGCCACCAGCAGGGCGCGCGGCAGCATCCAGAAACGCTTGCCATCGCTGTCCACGTAACCGAGCTGGTGCAGCGTGAGCAGCGAGCGTCGTGCTGACGCGGGTGACATGCCAGTAAGGCGTGCGACTTCCGACAGCGTGAGGCGGCTGTGCTGCCGGCCGAAGCAGGTGAGCACGTCCAGCCCCTTTTGCAGCGAGGTGACGAAATGGCGGTCGACGTCATTGACCTCTGGCAGCGCATCGGTTTCATTTTTACGCATAGCGCAAATTTAACTTGTTTGCACGCTTGCCTGCCGCGACACTCGAATTCCCACAAGTTCATCGGAGACATTCATGTCCTACTCCTTCTCGCGCCGCCTAGGCGCCGCCCTCGCTCTGGCTTCGTGCCTGATCGGCAGTGCGTACGCGCAGTCGAACAACCAGTTGCTGAAACTGATCGTGCCGTTCCCTGCCGGTGGCACGGCCGACGTGTTGCCGCGCATCCTGTCCGAGAAACTGCGCACGCACTACCCGGGCGGCGTGGTGGTCGAGAACCGCACCGGCGCAGGCGGCAACATCGGCGCCGAAGCGGTGTTCCGCTCCACGCCCGATGGCACCACGCTGCTGGCATCGCCGCCCGGGCCCATCGCCATCAACCACCACCTCTACAAGAAACTCTCGTTCGATCCGACGCAGTGGGTGCCCGTCACGGTCATGGCCACTGTGCCCAACGTGCTGGCCGTGAGCACCAAAGTGCCGGCACAGAACGTGGCCGAGTTCATTGCGTACCTGAAAGCGAATCCCGGCAAGGTGACCTACGCCTCGCAAGGCAACGGCTCCACTTCGCACCTCACGGCCAGCCTGTTCATGCAACTGACCGGCACCGAGATGACGCACATTCCCTACCGGGGCACGGCGCCCGCGCTGGTCGATCTGGTCGGTGGGCAGGTCGATGTCTTCTTTGACAACCTGAGCTCATCCGCACAGTTCCACAGCACCGGCAAGCTGCGCATTCTGGCCGTGGCCGACGCCACGCGCTCGGCTGCCTTGCCGCAGATACCCACCTTCGAAGAATCGAAAGTGGCGGGCATGAACGCGGTGACGTTCTTCGCCGTGGTGGCGCCGCCCGGCACGCCAGCGGCCACCGCCAACCTGCTGCAGAAGCAGCTGGCCGAGGCCATGGCGATGCCCGATGTGAAAGCCCGGTTCGCCGAACAGGGCGCTGAGCCGCGTGGCTGGTCCACCGAACAGACGGGACGCTTCATCCAGGCCGAGTCGGCGAAATGGAACAAGGTCATCAAGAGCGCGAACGTGACGCTGGAGTGAGACAGACCGCCATGCAGGAACAGACCATCCACTGGCGCAGCGACGCGCTCACGCGCATTCCCTACGCCCTTTACACCGATGCGCAGGTGCCGGAGCAGGAGCAGGAAAGAATCTTTCGGGGCAACACCTGGAACTTCCTGTGCCTCGACGCGGACATTCCCGAAGCCGGCAGCTACCGCACCACGTTCGCCGGCACCACGCCGGTGGTGGTGGTGCGCGATGGCGATGACGAGGTGTATGCCTTCGAGAACCGCTGCGCCCACCGTGGCGCGCTGATCGCGTTGGAGAAATCGGGCAAGGCCGAGAACTTCCAGTGCGTCTACCACGCCTGGAGCTACAACCGCCAGGGCGACCTGACCGGTGTGGCATTCGAAAAGGGGGTGAAGGGCGAAGGGGGCATGCCGCCCGATTTCTGCAAGGAAGAACATGGCCCGCGCAAGCTGCGCATCGCCGTGTACTGCGGCCTGGTGTTCGGCAGCTTTTCCGAAGACGTGCCCGACATCGAGGAGTACCTCGGCGACGAAATCTGCCAGCGCATCGAGCGCGTGATGCACAAGCCGGTGGAAGTCATCGGTCGCTTCACGCAGGCCCTGCCCAACAACTGGAAGCTGTATGTGGAGAACGTGAAGGACAGCTACCACGCCAGCCTGCTGCACATGTTCTTCACCACCTTCGAGCTGAACCGCCTCTCCCAGAAAGGCGGCGTGATCGTCGATGAATCGGGCGGCCACCACGTGAGCTATTCGATGATCGACACCACGGCAGAGAAGGATTCCTCGTACAAGGACCAGGCCCTGCGCTCGGACAACGACCGCTACCGCCTGAAGGATCCGTCCGTGCTCGCGGGCTTCCACGAATTCGACGACGGCGTGACGCTGCAGATCCTCTCGGTGTTTCCCGGCTTCGTGCTGCAGCAGATCCAGAACTGCCTGGCGGTGCGACAGGTGCTGCCCAAGGGCGTGGACCGCACCGAGCTGAACTGGACTTACCTGGGCTATACCGACGACACGCCGGAGCAGCGCAAGGTGCGCCTGAAGCAGGCCAACCTGGTCGGGCCGGCCGGCTTCATCTCGATGGAGGACGGCGCGGTGGGCGGGTTCGTGCAGCGCGGCATTGCCGGCGCGAGCGGCCTCGAAGCCGTGGTGGAAATGGGGGGTGACGAATCCGGCTCCAGCGAGGGCCGTGCCACCGAAACCTCGGTGCGCGGCTTCTGGAAAGCCTACCGCCACCACATGGAGGCCTGAGCATGATCGATCTGCTGACCATCGCCGCCTTCAACGCCCGCTACGCCCACACCATCGACAGCGATGCGCTGGAGGCGTGGCCCGCCTTCTTCACCGAAGACTGCCACTACCGCATCACCCACGTCGAGAACGAACAGGAAGGCCTGGCAGCCGGCATCGTGTACGCCGACTCGCGCGCCATGCTGGAAGACCGCATCTCCGCGCTGCGCGAAGCGAACATCTACGAACGCCAGCGCTACCGCCATTTGCTGGGCATGCCCATGGTGGAATCCGCCGACGACACGGCGGCGCAGGCGCGCACGCCCTTCATCGTGGTGCGAATCATGGCCACCGGGCAGAGCGAGGTGTTTGCCACCGGCGTGTATCGCGACCGTTTCGTGCGCGATGCAGGCGAGCTGCTGCTGGCCGAGCGCGTGGCCATCTGCGACAGCACGGTGACCGACACGCTGATGGCCCTGCCGTTGTGAGCACCATGCCGACATTGCGCCGCATCGCCCTGGCCGCGGGCGACCCCAACGGCATCGGCCCCGAGATCGCGCTCAAGGCGCTGGCCACGCTCGACGCGGCCCAGCGCGAACGCATCACCGTGTTCGGCCCCGGCGCCGTGCTGCAGCGCGCAGCCGCCGTCTGCGACCTGTCCGCGCTGTGGCCGCAGATCCGACACGTGGAGGCGGGCGCGCTGCCCGACAGCACTGCCGTGCCCGGCCGCATCGATGCCGCCGCCGGCGCGTCCACGGTCGCCTCCGCCACCGCCGCACTGCAGGCTGTGCGCGCGGGCGATTTCGACGTGGTGATCGCCTGCCCGCACCACGAAACCGCCATCCACCAGGCCGGCATTGCCTTCAGCGGCTATCCCTCGCTGGTGGCGCGCGTCTGCGGCATGCCCGAGGACGAGGTGTTCTTGCTGCTGGTGGGCGGTGGCCTGCGCATCGTGCACGTGACCTTGCACGAGAGCGTGCGCACGGCACTGGACCGGTTGACGCCCACGCTCGTCCAGCAGGCCGTGCGCGCCGGTGTGCGCGCCTGCGCCTTGCTGGGCGTGGACGACCCGAGCATCGGCGTGTTCGGCATCAACCCGCATGCCTCCGAAGGCACGCTGTTCGGCCCTGAAGACCAGCAGATCGTGGTGCCCGCCATGGCGGCCTTGCGCGCCGAGGGTTACCGCGTGGACGGACCGCATGGCGCCGACATGGTGTTGTCGCAGCGCCGGCACGACCTGTACGTGGCCATGTTGCACGACCAGGGCCACATTCCCATCAAGCTGCTGGCACCAAATGCGGCGAGCGCCCTGAGCATCGGCGCTGACGCGCTGCTCTCCAGCGTGGGCCACGGCAGCGCCATGGACATTGCGGGACGCGGCATCGCCGATCCCACCGCGCTGCTGCGCACCATTGCACTGCTGTCCGGCGAAGCTTTCTCACAGGCCATCCCATGAGCCATTCCATCGCCATCGAAGGCACCGAAGTCGTCTTCGACAACCCGCCTGGCCAGAGCCTGCTCGACGCCGCGCTGCGCGCCGGCATCGAGCTGCCGTATTCCTGCCGCAAGGGTGTCTGCGGCAGCTGCGTGGGCGGCATCGCATCGGGCGATGTGCGCGGGCTCAACGGCGCCGCAATCCGCAACGAAACCTGCGGCCCCGACCAGGTGCTCTACTGCATGTGCGAGCCCACCACCGACGTCGTGCTGCAGCCGATGTCGTGGAAACGCATCGACCCCTCCGCGCGCAAGACCTTCACCGCCAAGGTGTACAGCAACCAGCTGGCCGCGCCCGATGTGTCGGTGCTCCGTTTGCGCCTGCCCGCTGGGCAACGCGCGAAATTCCAGGCTGGCCAGTACCTGCAGATCCTGCTGGAAGACGGCAGCACGCGGTGTTATTCCATGGCCAACCCGCCGCACGAAAGCGATGGCGCCACCCTTCACATCCGCCATGTGGCCGGCGGACAGTTCAGCGCACGCGTGGCGCAACTCGCCCCGGGCGACCTGCTTCAGGTCGAACTTCCCTTCGGCAACGTGGCCCTGGACATCGAAGACAGGCGCCCGATCGTGTTCGTGGCCGGCGGCACCGGCTTCGCACCCGTCAAGTCCATCCTCGACGACATGGCGAAGCGGCGCGTGCAGCGCGAGATCACCCTCATCTGGGGTGCACGCGAAGCCGATGGCCTCTACATGCGCTCGGCGGTGGAGCGCTGGCAGAAGCAGTGGCCGAGGTTCCAGTTCATCGCAGCCCTGAGCGATGCGCCTGCCGATGCCGCAGGCGACGCTTTCGCTGGTCGAGTGGACCAGGCCCTGCGCGCCAGCTTTGCCGACCTGGCGGTCCACGTGGTGTACTGCTGCGGCTCACCGTCCATGGTGGGCGCCGTGCGCGCCGCGGCCTCCGGCCAGGGACTGCCCGACGAGGATTTTCACGCCGACGTGTTCGTGCCCGGCCCCTCGTCCAAACCAGCATAGCGACTGGCGTCTGTCCAGCTCGCGCTTCCCCGGCTGCGTCGGGGCCACTCGCCGCACCATGCGCAAGGGACATAGCGAGCGTTGGAACAAGGCTTCACATAAGGACAAACCCTGCACACGGGGCATTTTTTCGCATGTCGCAAAAACCGCATTGCGAGGCTGTAGAGGGCATTGAGAATCGCCTCGGACTCCACGAGCCCCACGCGCTTCGAAACCACGAAAGGAGACATCATGAAATCAAGCATTCCCATCAGCGTCGGCATGCTGGCCACGGCGTTGATCAGCGGCTGCGGCAGTGTTCCAGACAACACCAGCAACGAACCGACTGTGCCCCTTGCGTCCAAAGAACTTTGCGAAGGCATCGCCTCAGGTGCGACCAAGGTGAACTGGCCCAATCAGAACACCGTCGTCAAAGCATCTGTCTGGCATGCGGTGACCCCTGCCACGGCGAATGCCCCCGAACTGCCGGAGCACTGCGAGGTAACAGGCTCGATCAACCAGAGGACGGGTGTCGACGGATACCCCTATGAGATCAAGATGAGACTGCGCATGCCGGCGGACTGGAACGGGCGATTCTTCATGGAAGGCGGAGGAGGCACCAACGGCTCATTGTCAGCGGCGTTGGGAAGTCTGGGAGGTGGACAGACATCGAACGCGCTGTCGCGTCGGTTTGCTACCGTCAGCACAGATGGAGGGCATGACAACGCAGTGAACAACAATCCAGCCGCCCTTGGATCGGTCGCCTTCGGTATGGACCCTCAAGCCCGTCTTGACCATGGGTACAACTCGTACGACCAAGTGACCTTGGCTGGCAAGTCCGCCGTGAGCACTTTCTATGGGCGCGGCCCGGACAAGTCCTACTTCATCGGCTGTTCGGAGGGGGGGCGCGAAGGCATGATGTTCTCCCAGCGTTTCCCCGCGCACTACGACGGCATCGTGGCGGGCGCTCCCGGTTACCAGTTACCAAAGGCGGGCATCAGTGGCGCTTGGACCACACAGTCGCTCGCGCCAGCGGCAGTGGGTGTCGATCCTGATGGAGCGCCTCTCGTGAATAAATCCTTCTCCGACCCAGATCTGTATCTGCTGACCCAGGCTATCCTGGGCAGTTGCGATGCGCTCGATGGGCTGGCCGATGGGATCGTGGGCAACTACTCCGCCTGCCAGTCCTTGTTCGATCCGTCTACAGCCCTCAATCCTGCTACCGGCCAGCCACTGCGATGCACCGGCGCAAAAACCGACGACTGCCTGAGCCCGGTACAGGTTGACGCAATCAAGCGCGCCATGAGCGGGCCAGTGGACACTGCGGGCACCGCGCTCTACAACAAATGGCCATGGGACACCGGGATGAGCGGTCTCAATGGCACCACGTATTTCCAAGGGTGGCGCTCTTGGTGGCTCGGCTCCTATGACAGCAGCACGAACAATGCGCAACGCGTAAACGGGTCTTCGGCGCGTTCGTGGCTGGTGGACTTTGCGACGCCTCCGGAACCTGTGCCCCTGAACCAGGTTGCCACTCGAATGATGAACTTTGACTTCGATGTGGACCCCCCGAAGATATTCGCCACGTCGGGCCTGTTCACGCAACCCAGCATGCAGTGGCATGGTGCGACATCCACCGACCTAAACGCATTTCGCAGTCGAGGCGGCAAGCTGATGCTGTACCACGGGATGGCCGACGCCGCGTTTTCCGCGCTGGACACGATCGCTTACTACGAGAGGCTGAGCACCGCAATGCCCTCTGTCTCGGATTTCTCCCGCCTCTTCCTCGTTCCGGGCATGGGCCACTGCAGCGGTGGACCGGGCACGGACAGGTTCGACATGCTGACGCCTCTTGTCGCTTGGGTCGAGAACGGCACGGCCCCGGCGCGGGTCGAGGCCTCGTCGTCGACGCCGGGTTACTTCGGCGTGAGTGCGCGCAGCAGGCCTCTGTGCCCACATCCTCAGATCGCCCGATACACGGGTAGCGGAGACATCAACGAAGCGACAAACTTCGTTTGCGGCAACCCCTAGTCGAAAAAAAAGCTTCTACCAAGGCGAGCGCATCCACCGTTTGGATCCAGGCTCACTCGCCAGCTTGTCTGGGTAAGGGGCAGGGAACTGGTTCCGACGCACATGGTATCCGTGACTGAAACGGCTGCGGAGCAAACCCCGGCTTCAGCCGCTCCGCAGCCTCTTCTCACGGACTCGTGCAACTGAAGTTCGCCGCCTCATCCGTGCTGCCCGAACCCTTGTACTTCGCAACCTGAGGGTAGGGGCATAGCGGACGGGTGCGCGTCACCGAACGTGAAATGGGTGGCCCCCAGGGCAACCGATATGCCGACGATGATGAACATCATTCCTGTGCTCCAGGAAGTCCGGCACCAAGCGGTTGAAGGCATCGGCATCTTCCCATTGAGCCCTGTGACCGCAGCGGCATGAAAACATGCACGTGCGCGTCCTGAAGTCCAGCGACCCCGGCGCAGGCCAGAATCGAGCAGGACGAATTGATCGTCGCGACGCCACATCACCAGCGCAGCGCGGCGATCTCGTCGAGGCGATGACCCACGTCAGGGGTGGGGCCGACGGCCCTCGCGCTGAAAGAGTTCGCGCACCTGCCCGCGCATCCACCGGTTGGCCAGATCGCGGTGGTACAACTCGTGCCAATACTGTCGCACCTCGAAACGGGAGGACGGGTAAGGCAACTCGTGGATCTGTGCATCGAAGCTGCGAGCCAGGTGCGGCGCGACATCCTCCGGCACCACCGCGAGCATATCGGTCTGCGAGAGGATCGCACTCAGGCTGTGAAAGTGCTGAACCGTCACCTTCACCCGACGTTCGATGCCAGCGGCGCGCAAGTCTCGCTGCACGATGCCCTGGTGCGAGCGCACCTTCATCGCCACTTGCGGTGCGGTGCAAAAACGCTCCAGGGTCAGCCCGCCGTCGGCAAACGGATTGCCACGCCGCGCGATGCAGGTGAAGCCGGTCTCGAACAGCTGCTGCTGGAACAGCGAATCCTGTAGCTCCGGAAAGAAGCCAACGGCCAGGTCGATGTTGCCTGCGGCCATGGCTGCCGGCAGCTCACCCACGGTCAACGACTGCAGCCGCAGCTCGGAATGCGGTGCCATGGAAGCGAGGCGTCGGACCAGTGCCGGCACGAGCGTGAACTCGCTCACGTCGGTCATGCAGAGGTTGAAGGCGCGCTGCGTCGACGCGGCATCGAATGGCACACGCTGCATGACTTCCTCGCGCAGGATGCGCAACCCACGGCGCACCGCCAGCCCGATCTCGGCGCCGGCCGGGGTGGTGCGGCTGGACGACGGCTTTCTCATCACGCCCACGGACGCATGCCTGGGCTTTCTCGATCCCGCGCAACTTGCGCGCACCGACGCCCTTGCACGCCAGATCGGTGGGCTCCCAGCGAGCAAGACGCTGGCGCTTCACGCGCGCATCTACGACAAGGCCGGCCGATTCGACACGGAGACGCGCTGTGTCTTACACACCCACAGCACCCACTGCGTTTCGCTCACGCTCGACCAATCCCGCAGCGAACTGCTGCCTGCGATCACACCCTATTTCGTGATGAAGGTTGGGCATGTGCCCGTTATTCCCTACGACCGTCCAGGTGCTCCGGAAACCGTCAAGGCCGTGGCTGAGGCCATCGATCGTTATGCCGCATGCAGCACTCCGCTGCGGGCTGTGATGCTGGATCGGCTAGGCCCCATGGTCTGGCATGATGACCTGCCCCCTGTAGACGTACCAATCAGAAGTGGAAGTCCGGGGCGAAGGTTAATCGATGGTGTTGGGGGTTGATGGGAGTTGAGCTGCATCGCCAGCGCGCTGGCGATGCAGCTCGGCGAAGCG
>NZ_MIYM01000024.1:0-12205 GCF_001777155.1 Hydrogenophaga sp. PML113
CGCTTCGCCGAGCTGCATCGCCAGCGCGCTGGCGATGCAGCTCAACTCCCATCAACCCCCAACACCATCGATTAACCTTCGCCCCGGACTTCCACTTCTGATTGGTACGTCTACAGGGGGCAGGTCACTCTGACCTCGCGCTTGAGTACCTTGCAGCGACTGAATACTGCCGGTTACCATCGGTTCGAACAGTTCTCCGATCACACTGCGCCAAGATTTAGGTCCCAGTTTCTGGACGTGCTTGCGCGGTATCAGTATGTTCAGAAGAAGCTCCCGATCGACGACAACCTTGCCAAGCTGATCATTGATCTGACCGCAGGCATTCAACGAGTCATCATCGCACTGTGGATCGCTGCTCACCGCGTTGCCTTCGAACGCGCGGATGACAGCTTGCGGCTCGAAGACTTCATCACGGCAGCTCAAACCTGGCTCGAGCCGCTCGCACCAGCCGTCGCGGCGATTCGGGAAGGAAGCCCATCCAAGATGGCCATGTATGAAGACCTCGTGCTGCGCGACACGCCATTCTGGTCGGAGTTTTGGAGTCGGTTCTCGTGAGTCTCACTTGTCTTGGGAAGGCGCTACCACTGTTGCAGTCCCCCCAGTGCCCCGTCCATTGCTTTCCGGTTTACCTATCAGCAACTATGCGAATCTGAGTCAATGACTTTTCGTGCACTCTCTTGTTGAGAGAACCATCCCTGAAATCGCTTCTTCACTCGTCTCGTACAAGGCCGCGAATACAAGGGCGGCCGACAGCGTAGAGAACATCGCACTCCCTGAGACGTCATCGCTGAACACATGTCTCGTGAGTCCTTCTTGACTCAAGGCATCGAGCCATCGCCGGTCATAGCAGGCCTGGACTTCTTCTAGTTTTAGCAGGTGACGGACAAGGGTGCAGGCTTCAGTATTGATCCCAAGATCTTCGGCTCGATACTTGGCTGCAGAAAAGACGGCATCGAGGGGGAGGACAACAACGCCGCCTAGCAGGTGCGAACAGATATCGAAGAACCGGTACGTCGCGCAATCCGTCGCATCCTTCTCGAACATCAAGTCACTCTCAACCTTGGCCTGCGGCAGCATCTGGGCCGGCGAGGCGTAGAACGCCTCCGCCTGGCTTATGCCAACGCGAGACAGTGTGGCGCCATGTTTGTCACATCTCCATTGCCCAGGCAGTTGGTGTTCTCGACGCCAGTAGGCATAGCCGTGAAAGCCAAGATCCTCGCGCACGCATTCTTGGCAAAGATAAGCTTGCGGTCTTGGCACTCGCAACGTGCCCCCGCTGATCATGGAAGCACGGTACTTTCCTTGCCCCAGCATCCCTCCGGAGACGTCTTTTGTCACTGCACGACGAAGAGGAAACATTGTGTGATGCCGAACATATGACTCAAGGTCCATTGCTGCGATCTTCGCCAAGAGTTCGACGCGAGGTACGTCACAGAAGTTGACCGATTGCCCTGTGAATAGGCGTAACGCTTGACGTCCATCCGCGACGTTCCGACTCAATCCGTTCCACCGGAGGACGGCCCCCCAATAGCCGATGGCAAGCTCGCCAGGCTTGGGGGCAGGTACGACGAGCAATCTGGGGGCCCTTCTAGCCTACAACCGACTGATCGGCGTAGGTCGCAATGCAGAGAGGGACCGAATGACGGTTGACAATGCCTTTGCGTGCCCGGCCGATCCGTCCCACGCAGAACGCAACGCGTCGACAAGCTCTTCGTTGCCCCTCACCGCATCGGCCGTCACGCCGACTTCGAAGCGCTCGACGTAGAGGCACACATCTTCAAGCAAGCGAGATCTACGCAGCCCTCGCCCGTTCAAGATCCGGCTTACCTGCGACTGACTGGCACCAACGGCAGACGCAATTTGCGCCTGGGAAATGCCGCGCTGTCTGCACGCCTCCCTAGCGTTGAGCAACCTGGCGAGCGACGCTGTTTCGAGCATGCATAAAGCATAATCTAGCGCATATTTGCATGTCAACCATCATGCACAAAGACAGGAAAGCGGCCGGGCTGCGCAATCAGAGTAGCTCGCTCGGGGAAGTGGAAGTTGCGCGTCTTGTAAGGACGGTCTCGAGCGCTCGCTGCGTCAAGGGCAGCCGTTGTAGTTGACCTAGTTTCGCCTTCAGCTCTGGAAGGACCTGGTACAACTGCCAGAGTCGCAACGTTGTTGCCCCGTTCTTCGACAGCGACAGCGCAGTCTGAAAGACACGTGCACTGAGCTCCAAATCACGGACATCCCAACGAACCGCTGGGCTCGCCCTGCGGGCACTTTCTTTCGGAGCAGGCGGAAGGTTGGCCCGAAGCCAGGCGGTGTCGTTGCGATACAGCCACGCATAAGCGGCTGGCTCCAGTTTTCTCATCCACTTCAAGCCCTGATGTTCGCCACTTGCCAGAAGGGATAGCCACGTCGAACGTGCGCGCTCTCGGGATCTCGCTTTCCTAGCAGCGACCCATTGGGCGTGCAGCCCCACCTCGGTCATGAGGATGCGAGTGATGGTCCCACTCGAAATGCTATACCGCTGAGCGAGTTCATTTCTGTCGTCGCCAAATTGAAGCGCCTGCAAGATTGAAAGCAGGCTTTCCGCCGTCAGCTTCTTCGACCTACGCTTCGTGGAAATCCCAGAAGATGCTGCCCATGCCATGGCGGTCTTGACGTCCACTCCGTACTCACGCGCTGCTGATGTGGCAGACGCCCCTTCGCTCATGAACGCCACCAGTCGAACGCGCACGTCCTCCTTATCAGTTGCCCCCTGACTGAGTTCCTTGTTCACCTCCGGCCAACAGTCCCTTTCGCTGGGATGCGCGAGTTCCGCTCGAAGATCATCCACGTCGTCAAACAGCCAGCTCGCGACGACCATCCATCGAAGCGGATGCGTTCCACTTCTCATCGGCCGCAGAAGTCGACCCAATTGTGATTTCGCCTCTTCAACGGAGCTCGGCAGAGCTGCTAGTTCCGGAATACGTCGAAGTGGTCGTACATGCTGAAGGAAGGAGCTTGCGGCATCTTCGAGCCGCAGCCTGCCCGATGTAAGAAGCCAGCCATTGGCCAGCATGCGGGATCTCACCGCGGCCTGGAAGCGATGCCGGCTCAACCAGCCATCCTCCGTTATGGACTCCACCAGATCGACGGTCATGGTTGCGAGCTTGAGTGCACTTGCTTGCATCCAGTCCGTTCTCAAAGCCTCAAGACTGTGTTGATCTTCCTCAGCAGGAAGATGCCACTGGAAACGAGCCACCCCGGTCGCTTTCAGCGCCGACTCCTGCACAGGAATCTTGTGCTCCGGGCACATCCAGACCCCGGGGTATTGAAGATGGCCTCGCCAATAGACCCAACCACACTCCACGAGATCACGATGCCTGCACTGAGGGCAAGACTTGAGCGGGTGATGCGCACGAAACCGACTCGTCAGAAGCCCCAATCGATACTTCAGATGTGCCACGGAGGCGCTTCGCATCATGACAACTGCATCCTGCACTTCACCCGCGCCTCGAAACGGAGCGTAGAACTTCAGCACAGTACGCTGTCTGGCAATCTCGTTCGCCGAACCAAGAAGCCCTTGCGTTCGATCCGCGAACACATCCAACGCGCAGGGAAAGTCATGTTGCGTCCCTCGCCTCGGTGAACCGAAAAGAATCTCCGTAGACTGGGATGAGTTCGAAAATCCCCAGAGGCGATGATGCCGACTGCAGAGGCTGAACAGGGTCTCGCCCGTCAACCAAGGAAGAACCGCAGAATTGAATGGCAGAAGCTCCATGGCCATAGCAGCTCAGGTCGACGATCCGTCGCCAGGGAGGGGCATGGGAGCAAGAGCCATGCGCGCGCCCTATGTTCCTATGGATCTCATCCCATATCAAGGAGGTCGCAGCGCGAGTTGTTGAGCATCGGCCGCTCGAGACTGGGTGCAGCCACCTGCGCTTCGAGGCCGAAAGGCCGTAGTTGACCAAAACGGGTCGTCAGTAACACCAAACAGACCGCTGAAAAATTGGTCACAACGCCGCGAAACAACCCCTGATTTCGTGCTCGAACGAACGGAGAAACCTCTCGCGATTCGTCCGAGCAGTGCACTGCCGTGCAGTGTTTCAAAACGTTAGACTGGTGGTGAACGGCGCATCAAGTCGCCGCTGCAAGGGAATTCCATCAAATCAAGCGATCAGGGGGATGACTTGATCTCATTTTTGCATACGGCCGACTGGCAGATCGGTCGAGTGTTCGCGCAGTTTGAGACCGACGACGCGGCCGCTCTATTTGAGGCACGATTCGCTGCCGTGGAGCGCCTGGCCAGTATCGCGGCCGATAGAGGCGTGGACGCAGTGCTGGTCGCTGGCGACGTGTTTGACGCCCAGACGGTGGCCGAGAAGACTATTCGGCGGCTGTTCAACGCCATGCAAGGCTTTACCGGGACCTGGGTCCTGATCCCGGGTAATCACGATGCTGCGCTGGCGGAGTCGGTGTGGAACCGGGCACATCGCTTGGGGGCAATCCCCGACAACGTCATCGTGTGCCTAGAGCCAAGGCCCTTTGTGGTGGCAGGCAAGTTCACATTGCTGCCGGCACCGCTGACCCAGCGCCATACCTATGCCGACCTCACCGAATGGTTCGCGACGCACGTTCCATCGGACGACCTGCCGCGAGTCGGTCTGGCGCACGGCAGTGTGCAGGGCATCCTACCCGCAGACGTGGACTCGACCAATCCGATCGCGGCGGGCCGGGCGCAGAGCGCGGGACTGGCTTACCTGGGGCTAGGAGACTGGCACGGCACCAAGCAGGTGGATAGCAAGACCTGGTACGCCGGCACGCCGGAATCGGACCGCTTTAAAGCCAACGAGTCGGGTCAGGCACTGCTCGTGGCCATAGAGTCGACGTCACTCGAGCCTATTGTCACAGCGGTACCCACCGGAAAATTCAACTGGCGTCAGCTCGAGCAGCATATGGCCGTCGATTCAGACGTCGACGAAGTGGTGCAAGCGTTAGACGGAGTGAGTGGCAATGATGTCCTTCACTTGCGCCTGTCCGGCACCTGCAATCTGGCGGGACACCGCAAGCTGACGGCCGCGCTCGGGGCGGCGCGCGCCAAGGCGCGGGCCATCCTGTGGAACGCTGAGGCGCTCAGGCTCGAGCCAACCGAGGAAGATATTCAAACGCTGCGTGCCGACGGCTTTGTGGGCGAGGCCCTGCAGGAGCTGCGCGAGCAGCAAGCCAGCGCAGAGCCCGAACTGGCGCGTGACGCGCTGCTAGCGCTGGCGCGGATCCTGGACGACCAAGCACCAGCGAAAGGAGCCTGCGCATGAAGCTCAAGCGGGTGCGAATCGAGAATTTCAAGCGCTTTCGGGCCCCGCTGGAGTTGTGCGACTTCGCTGACGGACTGAACCTGTTCGTCGCCCCGAACGAGTCGGGGAAGTCCACCGTAGCCGAAGCCATCCGGGCCGCGTTTTTCGAGCGGCACAAGTCGAGCGCGATCAGTGGCTTGCGTCCGTGGAGCGACAGCTCCGCCACGCCGTCTGTGGAGATCGCTTTCGCACTCGGCGGGAAACCCGCTCGGCTGAGCAAGGCGTTTCTGGGCAAGAAGCGATGCCAGCTCATCATCGATGGCAAGACGCTGGAAGGAGCAGAGGCCGAGGATCACCTGGGAGAGCTGCTGGGCTTCAGCTTCGCCGGAAAGGGCGCCAGCTCGCCCGAGCACATGGGTATCCCCGGGTTGCTCTGGATTAAGCAGGGCACGTCGCATGAAATTGCCAAGGTCGTCGGGTTCGCAAGCGATCATCTGCGCAACGCGATGGGGGACTCCCTTGGCGAACTCGCGGCCACAAGCGGCGATGAGGTCATCAAGGCGGTTGAGACCGAGCGCAATCAGCTGCTGACGCCGTCCACCGAGGCACCGCGCGGTGCATACGGGGAAGCGATCAAGCGCCGCACAGCGCTGCTCGAAGAGCTGCAGTTATTGCGCGTGGAGATTAACGCGTACCGAATCGCCGTGGACCGGCTGGCGGCATTGCGTCTTGATCATGGGCAAGACGGCGAGGCTCGGCCCTGGCTGACCCTGCGCGCGCAACTTGAGCAAGCGCAGGTCAAGCTGGCCGACGCGTTGGGGCTTGCCCAGCGGAGGACCGCGCAAGAGTTGCTGCTCAAGCAGGCTTCGGCGCAGGTTGACGCCCAGCGCCAACAACTGCAGCTCATGGCACGCGACGACGACGCGGTGAAGCTGCGCGAGGAGAAGCTGGAGGCGGCGCAGGACAAGCTGGCGCAGGCCAACGGTCAGCTCCAGGCCTGGGAGCCGCGCCATGCGCAGGCTGAACACGCGAGCATGAGGGCGCGCGACCGACTGGCAGCGGCGCGCCAAGTGGCGACCTGGCAGGCCCAGGAGAAGGCGGTGACCGAGCTCGCGGCCCAAGTACAAGCCCTGAGCCGGAGTCACCGCCAAGCGCAGCTCAAGCAGGAAGAGCTAACAAGCTTGCAGGCCGAGACGCTGTCGCTCGCCATGCCCGGCGCGGAGCTCAAGCGCCTGCGCGAAGTCACGGAGAGCCTGCGCACCGCGCAGGCTCGGTTGGATGCGGTATCAACCGCGCTGGAGTTCCGCCTCCAGCCCAGCGCGAAGGTGCAGGTCGCCGGTGTCCAGGTGAATGCCACCGACCGCCTCACCGTGGTGGAGCGCACGGGCATCGACATTGAGGGGGTGGGGCGCATCACGGTGCTGCCGGGCGGTGAGGGCCTTCAAAGCCTGATTGCGGATCGTGATCAACAGCGCAAAGTCCTGGCGGAGCTGCTCCAGCGCCTGGGTGTGGCGAACTTGGCGGCTGCGGAAGAGCGTGAGCGCCAGCACGTGCAGCGCGCGGCGGAGGCCAAGGCGGCGAAATCCGTCTTGGAGGCCCACGCTCCGAAGGGGGTGGCCGCCTTGGCGGTGGACATAGCGGCGCTGTCGACCAAGCTGACGGAGGCGAAGCAAGCACTGCAGAACTTGACGGAACCTGTCGGGGCTGAAACTGCCGGCGTATCCGTGTCGCAAGCGGAATCGGATGAATCCACGGCGAAGGTCATACTGGAAGATGCGACGTCCCAGCTGAACGACTCCAAGCTCGCGGTGAGCGAAGCGATGGCCCTGCTCAGCGTCGCGAGCGAAGAGCTGGCAGCGGCCCAGGCGACACTGGCCGACCCACTTCGCGCCAAAAGGAAAGCGGACGCCAGCCATGCCCTGACCGATGCCCTTGCGAACGAGACCACGGCGCGGGCAGGTGTGGAAGCACTCGCCGAGCAACTGCGCACGCTCAACGTTGCACTTCTGCAGCAGGACGTCGAGCGGTTTGAGCGGAGCGCCAAGCAGCTTGAGAGCGCGTACGCCCAACGCGGGAGCGACATCATCCGGTTGGAGGCGGACCTGGAGGCCAAGGGCGCCTTGGGGCTGGAAGAGGCCGCCGCGGACAAACAGCGCGAGCTCGACCACATGGAGAGACGGTGCACCGAGCTCGAACGCCGGGCCAAGGCGCTGAGCCATCTTCTCAAGCTGCTCACAGAGAAGCGCGCCGCGCTGGCACGACGCCTGCGCGCGCCACTTCAGCGACACCTGAACCACTACCTACAGATCCTGTTCCCGGGCGCGGGCATCGAGGTGAGTGATGACCTATCACCGGGACGCATCACCCGAGTCGGCACCAACGGCGCGGAGACCGGTGATTTCGAGGAACTCAGCGTCGGGGCACGGGAGCAGATGGGTGTCGTCGCGCGGCTGGCCTACGCGGACCTTCTGCAAGAGGCTGGCAAGCCCACGTTGCTCATCCTAGACGACGCCCTGGTTCACACCGACAAAGATCGACTGGGCCAGATGAAGCGGGTGCTCTACGACGCCGCTCAAAGACATCAGATCCTGGTGTTTAGCTGCCACCCGCACGCCTGGCAGGACCTTGGCGTTGCCGCACGCGAGCTATCTCATGCGCCTGGCTACGGCGGCGGCGAACCCTCTACGCCGTGAGGCCGACCGCCGTTGAGCATCACCCGAGGATAGACAGTGAAAGACCGCAGCGCGATCGCGACGATCAAAGGCTACTTCTACCAGTTCGACCAGACGATCGTGAGTCTGCTCGAGGCGTCCCCTCATGGCAGCGTGACGGTCGAAGGCGTGGAGGACATAGACCTGGATGATCCGGGTGAGAGCGCCTTCGTGCAGTGCAAGTACTACGAAGGCACGGAGTACAACCACTCGGTGATTAAGGACGCGGTCGTGCACATGCTGCGGCATTTCCATGCCGCGGGCTGCTCCAGAGACCAAATGTTCCGGTACCGGCTTCACGGCTATTACCAAAGCGGGCAGCACAAGCTCACGCTTCCCCTGACGGGCGACTTCGTGAAGGAACACTTTCTTACCTTCACGAAGGAAAAGAAGGTCCACAAAGTGCACGAAGAACTGGTGCTCACCGACGAACAGCTGGCCGACTTTCTCGCGCTGCTGGACATCAACGTGAGCGCGCCGTCCTATGACGCTCAGAAGGAGACGTTGATCAAACTGATGGTGCGCGAGATCTCCGGGTGCAACAGCGATGATGCGCGGATCTTCTTCTATCCGATGGCGATCAACGTCGTTCAGGGACTCGCAATCGAAGCGGACGTGGCGCAGCGAAAGGTAACCAAGGCGCAGTTCTTGAAGGCAATCAACCGCAAGGAGGTGGTCTTCAACGCCTGGCTGAGGGATTACATGGGGCGCGAGTACTTCGCGAGGATGGTCCGTCGAAAGTACTTCTCTCATCGCACGACTAAGCTGCCCCAGGCTTCGAGATTCTTCGTGATCGAGATGGGCGAAGAGTTCGAAGTGGCCAAGGCCAGTCGCATGCTCGCCGGGCTTGGGCGGAAGTTCTCGCACACGGAGCATATGCGGACGCCTGCTACCGATCGGTTTTGCCCCTACGTGCTGCTGCGAGGCCTGACGCCCGAACAGTTGGTTGAGCTCAAGGAGAGCCTTTGGAGGCAGGGCGTGGCCTTCATTGACGGCTATCCCTTCCACGGTTCGGCTTTCTCACCCGAGATGCTGGCGGAGCGCCCCACCAAAGAAAGACTCTGGACGCTCAAATTCGTCCCCGATGAGCACGAGCTAGCGCCGACCATGGCTGCCTGCAAAGGCTCGCTCGTCGAGGTCTACGACTTTCACCAAGGCTCGCCGTTGGACTCAGCCCTCCTGCCCAAGGGCACAGGGCTCCATTCGATCAAGAGTGACAGTGCCTATCTGCTTCAGGAGGTCATGCAGGCATGAACGATTCCAATGACATCAAGGCCGAAGTGATTGCTGTCTTCCCGGACAAGGTGAAGATCTCGGTTGGCAACATCTCGGCATTCGCAAACGATAAGAGCCTCAAGGTGGGCTCATATCTGCGCATCACCGATATCGAAGAATGCGCGCTCATCGCGATCATCGAGAACTTCTGCATCGAAGTAACTGCCAGCGGCGAGCGTCGTCACCTCATCGAGGCCTTGCCGCTGGGAATCATCGCTGACGGCAAGTTCATTCGTGGCGGCGATACGCTGACCATCCCTCCCACTGGCGTGGCGCCGGCGACGGACGAAGACATCAAGAAAATCTTCGAGGATTCGATTGAGCCGGCAAAGAAGTTCGCATTCAGCGCGCTGGTGTCCAACGAGAAGATCTCCGTCCCCGTCGACGGGGACCGGTTCTTCAACAAGCATCTTGCCGTCGTGGGTTCCACTGGCGCGGGCAAGTCGCACACCATCGCCAAGATCATCCAGACCGCAGTGCGCGCGAAAGACGGCGATTACTCGCTGAACAACTCCCACGTCGTCATCTTCGACATCCACTCCGAGTACCGGACGGCATTCCCCGACGCGAACTTCCTGGATGCCAGCACACTGACCTTGCCTTACTGGCTGCTCAACAGCGAAGAACTGGAGGAGGTGCTTCTGGATACGGGCGAGCGCGACAACTACAACCAATCGGCAGTGTTTCGCCATTTGGTCACGGAGAACAAGAAGCGCCACAACAAGTGCGCGAAGAACGTCTTCTACGACAGTCCTCTCAAGTTCGACATCCATGAAGTGCTGAACGCGCTGTACAACATCAAGAACGAAACCGTGAACTCGAAGAACGAGGCGCGGTACATGGTGAACGACGGCAGCTACGCGTTGCTGACTGAGGGCAAGACTGATAGTGGCCATGGGCTGCTGCTCACGGCGGATCAGCGCTTGGATCTTTACTTTTCTAAGCGACTCGATTTTCATCCGACCAAGTCGCAAAGCATCACGGGCGGGAGCTACGCTGACAAGACACTGGACAAGTTCTTCACGCGGTTCGAGGGCAAGGTCGAGCAGGACCGCCTGCAGTTCCTCTTCGGTCCGGCTGCGGATACAGCCACGCTGGAAGGTACTCTGATGAGCCTGATCGGCTACGGCGATACGAAGTCCAACGTCACGATCGTCGACTTGAGCGGCGTTCCGTTTGAGGTCCTGAGCATCACCGTGTCACTGATCTCGCGGATCCTTTTCGAATATGGATATCACTACAAAGTGATGCGCACGGCGGCGAAAGAGCAGTTCAATACCGACGCGCCGCTCCTGCTCGTTTATGAGGAGGCTCACAAGTACGTGCCCAACAGCGACCTGGTACGTTTTCGCGCTTCCAAGCTCTCGATCGAGCGCATTGCAAAGGAAGGGCGCAAGTACGGCGTCACGCTGCTTCTGTCGAGTCAGCGGCCGTCAGAAATCTCCGAGACGATCTTCTCCCAGTGCAGCAATTTCCTGGCGATGCGCTTGACCAACCCGAGCGACCAGAGTTACGTCGCCCGCCTGTTGCCTGACACCCTCGGTAACCTGTGCGACAAGTTGCCGACCCTGGGTGCAGGCGAGGCGCTTCTGATCGGTGAGTCGGTGGTGATGCCATCGTTGGTCCAGGTGCAGCGCTGCGATCCTCCACCCTCGTCGACAGATATTCCGTACTACCAGCTCTGGAAGGAAGAGTGGAAGCAACTCAACTTCGAGGGGATCAAAAAGTCGTGGCTCAAGGAATAGGGGAGGCGAGGCTAACCGCCTTAACACGGCCAGACGGGTCAGCACCGGTTGCCGCGTCCAATGGTGGCTTCGCGCCAACAGCGTGAGTACGCGGGCCGAATGTGACCGGCGACACCCGCTGCGAAGCCGAAGACTAATCCGCGCGGTCCAGCCCCAGGTTGTCGACCTGCCGCCCGAGGATCTGTTCATACTGGCGAGTCCCCAAGTGCGGCGATTCGTTCATGCAGCAGGGCAAGAGAGCGCCTTCTGTTTCAACCCGGCCAATTTGATCCAGGATTGCACGGCCTCTCGGGTGGCTGGAGTGACTTCGAACTGAATAGGCCGCAAGGCGCGGGCAGGTTGAAATTGCAGGCCGCTTTAGGCTTTCGCCCATTCAAGGTCTCGGATTGCGAAGCCAACAGCATGAATGGCGAGCTCGGCGTCCTCTTCCATGATGGGTCGATAACCATTTTGGCGCTGCGCATTGCTCTTGTTCCGGCTGTGCAGCTTCGCGCACACCTTGCCCAGGTGACCCACGCAGATTCGCTCATAGGGTGCACCCTCTATAGTCGCAGAGACTTGCGCAAGCTCCCTGCCAATGATCGTGTCGGGCGAGCCACTCTGAGCAAGCCATGAGGAGAGAATCGCCTGCATGGCATCGCGGCAGTTGTCAACGACAGAGCCAGGTGACTCCTTGAAGGCGGAGTCGAGGACGCGCGCGATTGCCTGAGCGACCGCAGGTCGGAGCTGCTCGTCGATCTTGTTGAGGTCGAGCTCAGGCAGGATGCTGAATGCTGACAACGCTTTAAGCGTCACCATCACGGCGCCGCTGTATAGCGCCTCCGTTTGCACGACGCGCCACGCTGACGCTGCGCGCGACGACCCTAGCGCCAAAACCGAACCTTGGCCCTGGTTCGGCCGCTGTAGGATTTCGAAGCAAGACGTATAGACGAACAGCGACTTGTAGGTTGCTTTGTCGTAGCCTGGAATCAAGCCGCGGTCATGGGGGTGGGCGGAAACGATAAGCCTCGAAGGCTGAGCACCGCTGGTTTGCTGATAGAGGCGGCCTCTGCGCGTTCGGCTTACCGGGTCATACGAATCCTCTGTCAACGCCGGTTGAATTTTCCTCAGATTGGCCGGAGTAAATTTCCCCACCTGGTGTGTGCGGGTGATCAGCCCGTGATGGGGTCTCGTGGCTCCTTGGGTGGTCTGCCGGGTCGGCGTTTGATGG
>NZ_MIYM01000025.1:0-5276 GCF_001777155.1 Hydrogenophaga sp. PML113
GCAGCCAACGATACGCGGCGAAATACCGAACAGCAATCCCTTTGAAATCAACAAGTTACCTGCCCATGCCCGCGCCGTTGCTGGGGAAGCGAACCGTCACTTTTGACACTGAAATCAAATGGACCCCTATGTCGAGCAAAGACGTTGGCCTCCGTATCCGTGTTGGGCGTCATTGCACATCCCGGAGCGTGACATCATCAACCCGGCCTGCGATCCCATGCACAACGGCAAACTCATCCACACCACCCGCCGTACGCTCCCCGGGTAGCTCAGCGAGGAAACTCTCCGGAAAAGAAAACTTCCGCCGACCAGGATTTCCCATCCTGACGCGAGATCCTGGTGCTCTATCTTTAATGGTCTCTGGCGTGGACTTGATTAGCGCCGGCCGGGTTTTTTTCACCATCGTCCGCGGCGGGTGCCGTCGGCTGGCCCGCGCCCGCTTTGCGGACGATCTCGTACAGCGTGAACGCGTGCCTGGACAACACCCTGTGCTTGTGGCGGATCAACAATATGGTCTGCGTGGGCGGTTTTTCCTGGATATCGACGATCGCCACCTTGTCCGCGACGTCCAGCGCCTCCAGACAGGGCGGGCACAGCGACAACAGGTCGGAGCGCTTCACATGCGCGATCGCGTCGACAAACGAGTCGCAATGCATGGCGACCCTGGGGCCGCCCAGCCCGTATCTCCGGAACATTTGCGCAAGGCTGGAGCCGCCGCGGTCCAGCGGACCGTTGACGATCCATTCGGCGTCGGCAAGCTCGCTCAGGCGGGTCGCATGCCTGAGCGGGTTCGAAGCCCTGGCCACAATGACGGACTGATGGCTGGAAAGCACATCGACCGCCAGGGAATCGTCCAGGATCGCATCGAAAACCGGACAGATGATGAATTCGACGGTCCCCGCCATCAAGGCGGCCAGCAATTCGGAATACGGGCCATTGCGGCACCGGACCATGACGTCCCCGTGCCGCCCCCGGAATTCTTCGAGCGCGGGCGGCGCCACCACCAGCGCGGCCAGCGGCGAGGCGCCGATCGAGACGACGGGCCGCCCCTGCATTTTCATGGACGCCTCGGTTTCGACCCGGGCCACCTCGGAAAGAATCAGCCGCGCCCGCGGAAGCAGGTGCTCGCCGCTGGGTGTCAGGGTAATGCCGCGCGAGTTCCTGACCAGCAGCTCAGTGCCCAGGGAAATTTCCAGCCGCTTGATGGACTTGGTCAGCGAAACCTGGCTTTGCTGGCCATGCAAGGCGGCACGCCGCAGGCTGCCGTGCTCGACGGCCAGAACGAAATCCCGCAGCTGCTGAAGCGTCAATTCGATTCTTCCCGAAAATACGCGACCGCACTGGCCAGGCCGCCCCTTCCGGCTATTGGGCCTGAAGGTTCATGGCTCTCAGGGTCTGCTTCCAGCGCTCGGCCTCGCCGCGCAGCAGGGTGTCGGTTTGCGCGGCTGTATTGGACTGCGTCACGTACACACCAAGGTCCCGCAAGCGCTGCTTGACACCCGGGTCGGCGATCGCCTGGTTCAAGGCTTTGTTGGCCACGGCGACCGCTTCGTCCGGCGTGCCGGCCGGCGCCACCATCGCGTACCACGACAATACCTGGGCCTCGGGGAATCCGGCTTCCTTCAGGGTGGGGACATCCGGAATCTCGCTGACCCGCTCGGGGGCGACTACCGCGAGCGCAGTCAGTTTACCGTCTTTCAGGTAAGGCAGCGCAGTGCTCAGGGGCAGCATGGCGAAAGACAGCTCGCCTTTGAGCAGCTCGGGCATGCCCAGCGGCGTGCCTTTATAAGGGATGGCGAACAGGTCGATGCCGGCCGACTTCTTCAGCATTTCGGTATTCAAATGCATGGAAGTGCCGACCCCGGGCATGAGATAGTTCAATTTCCCCGGCGCCTGCTTGGCTTTGGCCACGAAATCGCGCAATGTGGTCACGCCCAGCGACGCGGGCACGACCGCGACCACGGGCGCCGTGGCAAGCTGCGCGATCCCGCGAAAGCTCTTGACGGGATCCCAGCTGACGCCCTTGACCAGCACCGGGCTCGTCACGAAGCTCAGCGTCGCCAGCAGCCAGGTGTGCCCGTCGGGGCGCGCGTTGGCGACGGTGGTGGTGCCGGTAATGCTTTGCCCGCCGGGCTTGGCTTCCACCACCATGGGCACCCCCATGATGGATGAGGCCTTATCGGCGATCACCCTGGCCACCAGGTCCGGCGTGCCGCCGGCCGGGAACGGCGCGACGATCGTGATCGGCCCCGTCGGATACGATTGCGCGTGCGCGAAAGCCGCCGGCCAGATCGCGGCGAATGAAACCATCAAACAGGATAAGGTCCGCATGAACATATTGTCTCCTCAGGAATGATCGAAGCGGCGGCGGGAAATCCCCGGCCGCCGCCCTCCGAAAAACCGCTATTAAAACCGCTATTTATTCGTTGGCCAGTTCTTCACGGATCCGCGCCAGCTCCACATTCCGGGGCCGGGTGATTGCGTACGCCCTGCCGCGATACGCCTGGGGCCGGGAAGCCAGGGCTGGCGCATTGCCCTTGACCAGCTCGTCGGCGGCCTGCAACAGCGACCGGCGGCATTGCACGATGGGAAGATCGGTCTTGACCAGCCGCTCGCGGCTGCGGTCGTGAATGCGCCCCTGGCTTTCCTGGATCGCCAGGTCCTGCAACTGCGCGCTGGGAATGCCCGTGAACGACCGGGTGCGCTGCTCGGCCCTGTCCTGCAGATAATCGTTCTCCCGGGTCCCCTTGGGCAGATAAGTCCCCGGAACCAGCTCGGCATAATCGAATGCGCCGTGCTTGTAGCCTTCGATCTCCTGCTCCGTCAGCGCGCGTTCCGCATGCCAGCGGATGCGATACCACCAGCAGTTTTCGTCGTCGATGGGAACGAAAATATTGGCCCGGCACACATTGCCCGGCGCGGTCGGCACCACCACGATGACAGGCATGAACCAGCGGGCAATGCGCCAATAGTAGGCGTCGGCGCCGGCTTCGCGGCGCGCGGCAATCTGCAGGCCATGCTCGACCCGGTCACAGAAAATCGTGGGGCGTCCGTCGTCTTCGGAATACTTGATCATCTCGCCCAGCCCGAAGGTGTCCGCCTTGCCCGTGCCCCCTTCGAGATCCTTGTGCAGGAACGAGATATGGGAATAATCGATGCTGCCCTCGAGCGCCTGCAGGTAGTTGCACTTCATGAGGCATTTCGAGACATAGCGCTGCTCGGGCGCGACCCGGCAGAAGTCGAGCTCGGGCACGTCGGCGGGCGGCTGCGCCGGGCCCATGTAGGCCCAGACGATGCCGCCGTGCTCCCGGGTTTCGTACGCGGTGGTGCCCATCCGCTTCAAGACCTCCGGCCCACAGGCATCGGTCGGGATATCGACGCACTGGCCGCGGACATCGAACTTCCAGCCGTGATACGCACAGCGTAGGCCCGACCCTTCGTTGCGTCCCAGATAGAGCTCGGCGCGGCGATGGGGGCAATAGGCGCTCAGCAATCCGACCTTGCCGTCGGTATCCCGGAAGGCCACCAGCTCTTCGCCCAACAGCGTCACCCGCAGCGGCGGGCCGTCGTTCTCCGGCAGTTCCTCCGACAACAGGGCGGGCAGCCAGAATTGGCGCAGCAAGTCGCCCATGGGCGTGCCCTGGTCGATGTGAGTCAGTGTGATGTTTTCTTCGAAACGCATGCTCGATTCCTTGTTCCGATGCCACCCTGGCCATGCGTCATGCGGCGAAATAGCCTGTGACCCGTTGCCCGTGTCACGTGGCACCTGCCGGGTGATGCTGCGTAACTCAGTGGCGCGGTGACGCAGTGGCGCAGTGATGCGGTGATGCGGTGATGCGGTGGCCGGTATCGTACTGTGCCCGGATCCGGCTCAATAGAGCCATCTTCGGATCGGTGATAACCTAAAGATATCGACCCAGCCCGGAGACACGGGATCGCAGCCCCACTCATCCCGCCCTTAAAAGGAGAAGGAAATGTTGCTTACCGACCGGCCCCGGCGCTTGACTTTGATGGCGGCGGCTCTTGCTTCGTCGGCACTGCTCTCCGCGTGCGACACGCTCGACGAATGGAGCGCCGAGGAATACCAGCACAAGTGCGAAAGCCTTGGAATGCTTCCGGCCTTTTCTTTGTCTGCGCTTGTGCAAACCGGCCAGCGAGGCGGGTTATTGACACTTGAGGGGCAGGCATTCACTCGCCGCCGGGCTTCTTCCTGGTCGGCTTGGCTTCGGCTGGCGTGATACGGGCCAGCAGCGCGGCGGATTGCTCTTTGAGCGTGTCGATTTGCCCTGCCATGCGTGCGGCTTCCTCGCGGGCCTGGCCGGCGGCTTTCGTGGCCTGATCGCGTTCGGCCTGGGCAGCGGTGAGGCGTTCGGCCATGCGGTGCGCTTCGGTTGCTGCGGCCTTGCGTTGTTCCTGGTGCGCTTCCTGTTCGGCTTCGGCCTTGGCCTGCACCTTCGCCAGTTCGCCGCGCACCTGGTCGAGCTGGGCGGCGGCGGCCTGGCTGGTCTGGTGCGCCCTGTCCAGCTCCGTGCGTAGCTCACCGGCGCGGCGCTCGATCTCCTGGGCGCGGGCCTCGGCCGTGTGCGCCTGCTCCTGGGCGGCGGCCAGTTGGCCGCGCAGCTCGGTAGCTTCGCCGCGTGCGGTCGCTTCGGCGGCCTCGATGGACGCCAGGCGGGATTGCAAGGCTTCCAGCTCGCCGGCCTGACGCTCGAAAGCCTCGGCCAGCTCTTGCCGCATGGCGTCTTGCTCTGCCCGCTCGGTTTCCCATGCGGCCTGTGCGCTGCGCAGGGATTCGTTCGCCAGCTCCTGGGCCTGCTGCCAGATCGTCGCCACGGCGGCGCTGCTGGCCTGCTGCACGGATTCCGGCACGGCTACGGCCACCGGCGCGGCCTGGGCCGTCTGCGCCCTGCGCCATTCCTTCATCACGGCACTGGCGGCGTTCATGTCCACGCGGGCGGCACGGCGCACGGCATCGACCGTGGGCATCGTCTCGCGGCCCGACTGCTCGAAAAGATCGGCGGCGGCGGCAATGATGCGTTCGCGCACGTCGGCGGGAATTTGGGGGGCTTGCTGCGTCATGGCCTTGGCTCCGGCGGATAAGATAAGAATAATAATATTATTCTTATTGTTCTTATGCAAGCGTTATTTGCGGGGTCCATTTGATTTCAGTGCAGAAAGTGACGGTTCGTGCCTCCCCGCAGAGCGAGGATTGGCGCGGGGTCTGCTCCAGGGGCGAGCGTAAGTGCTTGTCACGCTTTGAGTTTCTGTTGGTCTCC
>NZ_MIYM01000026.1:0-5144 GCF_001777155.1 Hydrogenophaga sp. PML113
TCGTGATTGGCGCAGTCATTGCGCTGATAGTGCTCAGCGGTGCCCGGCGCATCCTGAACCTCCGATAGCCAATCTAGCGGCATCCCACACCGATGCCTAGCCAAGGTGGGATGGCCGGCCGCTTACGAACGGACATCCTTGATCCGACGTAGTGTCGTGGCCGGTCTCATGGGCGGCCTTGGTCTGGTCTTGGGTGCTGCCACGAACGACATGCAAGGCCTAGGCGATGTGTTCGTGCTGAGCGTAATAGCTCTGGCGTCAGGCGCGTCGGGCTTCTACATCGCCAGATGACTCAGCCGAGAAGATCGGGAGAGGCGGGCGGCGGCACCTCATTCTTCTTTCGCTTGCCCCGCTCGGGCTCCGGGGTGGCCATCAGCAGGTGCGCCGGATACTGCTGCATAAAGTCCATCGAGCGCGATGCAGGCGCGTCGAGCCAGGCGTCATATTGATCCTCACGCAGGATCACCACCATGCGCTTCTCATCTTCCAGCCGGTGATACAGCCGGAACAGCTCATGGTCCTTAGCATTGACCGTGAGCATGGTGAAGCTGAAGACCTCTGATCCTGTCGCCTTTCGGTTGCTGGTCCACAGGCCAGCAATCCCCATCGGTTTGCCGTCCTTGCGCTGGATGCGTGTGGGTATGGGCGTGCCGCTGCGGTGGTCTGGCTCATAGATCCACTCGACGGGCACGATGCAGTGCTGAGCTTTGGCCCAGGGCTCCCGAAAGCTGGGCAGCTCGGCGACGGTCTCAGTGCGCGCGTTGTAGGTGCGGCGGCCGTATTTGATTTCGCCAGCCCAGAACGGGACCAAGCCGAAGAGGCCTGACATCACCTCCCGAGGCGGTACCGCTTCGTCGCCCACATCCTTGTTCGGGTGTCGGCGAATGAAGGGCGCTTCATAGAGCGGCCAAACATCGCTTTTCACCTGGGGCGGTGGGGCATCGACGCCGAAGTACAGGCGAAGTCGCTCAGTGGTGCTTACGGCCTGGTAGTTGGAACACATCACAAAGCTCTGGCTGGGGACTCTCGCGCATTGCTCACCGGCGGCGAACTTGATTGAGGCTCGTCAAACGTGGTGGGGAAGTTGTCCTGCGTTCGTTTCGGCTAGGCCGCAGGCCCTATCCACTTCCGTGTAACCGGCCCACTTTACTGCCGTTGTGCGACCACCAACCTGCGCGCTGTGCTAAAATAAATGTGAGCGCTCACTTTACATAAGATCGATCGTAACTACTGATTGCGATGATTTGATATGCATTTTGCATCGGCCTGATCCACCATGCAACATGGCCGCGGTGCGAGCCGAAAGGGCACCATAAAACTTCAATCGGTTGAAGACGATGGCTTCTGAGTAGCAGATGCTGTCCTGACGTTGGGCGACCACGCCCAACGTCGTACACCAGGCGCACACACATCGGGCTGGTCGCGGCGAGTGGTTGGCACATCACCAAAATCTCACCAGCCAAGGGTGCGGCTGTATACTGGATGTATGAACAGTACCATGGACGCCGCCGAGCCCGTGCCCCTGACGGCCACCGGGATGGTGCTGCCCATGCCCGAGTGCCCGGTACGCGCTGGCTTCCCCTCCCCTGCCGAGGACTTCGCCGTGACCCGACTGGACCTCACGCAGATCCTCGTCACCCACCCCCAAGCGACATTCCTGCTGCGTGTGGCAGGCTCATCGATGCGGGATGCCGGCATTGACGACGGTGACACGTTGGTCGTTGACCGCGCCATCAAGGCGCAGCATGGTCACGTGGTGGTAGCCGTGGTCGATGGCGAGTTCACTGTGAAGTACCTGCACCAGCGGGCGGGGCGGCTGCGTCTCAGGGCCGCGAATCCGACGTTTCCCGACATCGTGCCCAAGGACGGCCAGACCGTTGAGGTTTGGGGCGTCGTGAGTTCGTGCATCAAGCGCTTCGTCGTCTGAGCGCGAGCAATCACCCGATGCGAGCAATGCGGCCATGTATGCCCTGGTCGACGGAAATAACTTCTACGTCTCATGCGAGCGGGTGTTTCGGCCGAGCCTGATCGGCCGGCCCGTGGTCGTTCTCTCGAACAACGATGGATGCGCAGTCGCGCGTTCCAACGAGGCGAAGGACCTGGGTATCAAGATGGGTGCCCCCTGGTTCACCATCAAGCACCTGGAGCAAGAGGCGGGATTGGTGGGGCTGTCCGCCAACTTCACCCTCTATGGCGACATGAGCGACCGCATGATGAGCCTGGCCGCAGGCCTGGGCCCATCGCAAGAGATCTATTCCATCGATGAGAGCTTCATAGGGCTGCAGGGCCTACGCGGCGACCTGGTAGACCGCGCGCGCCGTGTTCGTGGGCGTGTTCTGCGGTGGACGGGCATTCCGACCTGCATCGGCATCGCCCAAACGAAGACGCTGGCCAAGCTGGCCAACCACATCGCGAAGACGGCTGAGCGAAAGCCGGGCAGCTACCCTGATGACTTGGCGCAGGTTTGCAACCTGGCGGCGCTGCCGGCGCAGGATCGGGATGACGTGCTGCAGGCGACCGAAGTTGGCGAGGTGTGGGGCGTGGGTCCACGGATCAGCAAGCAACTCAAGGAATTGGGCGTTTGCTCCGTTCTCGACCTGGCGCGCGCCGATCCGGGGACGATCCGCCGGCGGTGGGGCGTGACGTTGGAGCGCACCGTACGCGAGCTTCAAGGACAGGCCTGCATCGAGCTGGACGACGCGCCTGGTCCCAAGAAGCAGATCGCGTGCACTCGGTCCTTTGGCAGACCGATGCATGAGTTGCAGCCGCTGTTGGAGGCCGTGAGCGAGTTTGCCGGGAGAGCAGCCGAGAAACTGCGGGCGCAGCGCAGCCTGGCCACGGAAATGATGGTGTTCATGCACACCTCGCCCCATAGGCAAGGGCCCCAACTCTCGCGCAGCGTGGTCGTCCCCCTACGTCGGCCGACAGACGACACCCTGACTCTCGTTCAGGCGGCTGCTGATGGCATGCGCTACATGTACGCGCCTGGGTATCGGTTCATCAAGGCGGGGGTCATTCTGGTGGACCTGCAGCCAGCCGGCATGCATCAGCACGAGCTCGACCTGGATCTGCCGGACGAGGCCGCTGCAGAAGGCAAGCGCTCGCGCCTAATGCGCGCGATGGACACGATCAATGACCGCTTCGGAAAAGGAATGGTGCACGTGGCTGCGACCGGCAGGTCGAACCCTCAACGTGCATGGGAAATGAAGCAGGAGCGGCGCACGCCGCAGTACACAACCAGGCTTGAAGATGTCCCGGTGGCCAGGGCTTGAGATGCCGCTGCGAACAAGCCTCGGCCTCAGCGACGAGGACAGCAATCTGTCACGCGGACGTTCCTCAGTCGCAGATGCAGACGTTCGACTTTCTTGAACTCAGCGGCTGGCGCTGGCCGGGCGTTCGCGCGAAGACTAAGGCCGCGCTCGCGCCGCAGCGCCTTTGGCTACACGATCAGCTTGTAGAGGCCAAAGACAATAAGCGACAGGCCGAGGACGTCGAAGAAGATGCCGGCTGGCCGAGCCTTTCTCGGATGGCTAGTGATGACTCCGCCGGGGAATCGTGCCGTGGCCGGAATGAGGCCGGTTTGGATGGGATGGTTGATCCATTCGCCCATGCCAAAGAAGAAGACACCAAGGGCGATTGCGGCGGTAGGAAGAGTTGGGAACTCCTCCAACAAGCCTGCTCCGGAAAGCAAGAACAGGAACAGTCCCGCGGCCATTAGCACTTGATACCAGTGTTCAAGCGCGAGTTTCGAGATCGGGTTCTCCATGTGGCGGGCCTCCCTCTGGATGGGCGAACACTATACAGGTGGCCACACGATGGTGCCGAAGCGCATGGCTGCTCCCTCGGTTGTTCGACCTAACGTTCGAGGTAAGCGGCGGTCTGCCGCAAGACGGCTCCTTGACTGCGGGGTTGGGTAAGGAAAAGGATGCGGTGGCATAGCGCATAGAGACCGGAGGACAGCCGTTTGAATAGCTCCGATGGTGCTAGACTTGCTCGCAGTGGTGGCGCATTGCGTGCTGCCCGGCAACCCGAAAGGACGACCTTGGAACAAGAAGCTTCCACCACCGTAAACCAGCAGGCGCGCGACCGCGAAATGCGCGAGACGGAGGACGATCTGCGCGCCGTGATGCATTTCATGTCGAACATCCTCAAAAAAATGGCTGAGGTACTGGCCTTCAGCTTGGGGTTCGTCGTGACGTTATGCGCTGTGCTGTATGCGCTTTCATGGGTGATGCTCAAGGCCGGTTTTGAGTGAGGATGCCTGTGGTTCTGTACTGCGCCCCGTCGCCGCAAGACCTTCAACGCCTCAAGGACGAGCTAGGGTACTCAGGTTCAGAAATGGCCGAGTTGGCTAGCGTGTCCGGTGGACAGCAGTGGCGAAAGTACACCGGCGGCAGTGAGCCGCGCGAGCTGAACATGCATGTTCTGTTCTTCATGGCAGCACGTCTGGCGCTCGATCCTGATCAGCTGCAAGCCATCGCGAACAAGATGCAGGACATAGGCGCGCAGGTAGACACTGACGCGCTGGTGCGACTGCCTGGTGAATTGCAGGCCTGATCCTTCCTGTTGAACTGGTGCCGCCGAAGCTTCGCACGCGAATCAACTGGTCAAAGGCTTGCGTACCACAAGCGCCCTGATGCCGACTATGGTGACTCCAGGGTCGAGAGGTGTGCCCCCCTGCCCCAAGTCTGACTATGCGCGAAACCAGTCTCGTATGTCTGCGAATACCTCGCGTTGAGTCACCAGCGCGAAGCGGCCCTGAATTGCAATCGCATTGCCATATGGAACCGGAACAGCAACGCCTGGCTCAAGCTCGCAAAGGACCGAGGTGTCGTCCATGTTCACCAGTGTGCGGCACGCCAGAGGCCGATGCGCGTAAATGCTGCACCTGCCACCCGTGAGGAACACGCAGGGCCTGTCATATCCATAGGTTTCGGCTTCTGCGCCGTCGTTCATTGAGAGAGGCCTCAAAGGACGCTGCAGCCGTCGCCCTGTTTTAGCAGCGATCAGTCTTGCCTGGGGTCTCCTCGTTTTCAGTGCAATAAGTGACGGTACGCAAAGCTAGCACTGGCGCGGGGGTGGTCTGGGTAGACCGTTGATTTCATTGACTTTCCTGTTCGCTTTGTAAACGGGTATGGTGGCCT
>NZ_MIYM01000027.1:0-2349 GCF_001777155.1 Hydrogenophaga sp. PML113
GTAAGCGTCCGGCAATCCCATCTTGAGATAGACCCAGTGTCGAGGCATCGTGTGCACGATGAACATCACGCACACTATGGCGAACGACACGATCGCCCAGCGCCCCAAGCGGCACTACTACTCCCCGGAACTTAAAGGCCAGATCGTGGCCGAATGCCAGGTCTCCGGCGCGTCAGTGGCCGGCGTAGCGCTTGCACACGGAATCAACGCCAACATCGTTCATCGCTGGATGCGCGAGCAAGCAGACTCCCTGTTGCCAGCGCCCCGGAATGAGTTCGTTGCGCTGAATCTGCCTCCACCAGTTGAACAGCTCCCAGCAACCGAGACCAGCTCGCCGCCCGTGTCGCGTGCGATTCGCGTTGATGTTCGGCGCAGCGCCAGCGTAGTCACCGTGAACTGGCCCCTGGAAGATGCAGCGTCATGTGCAGCGTGGCTGCGCGACTGGCTCCGATGATCCGCATTGATGCGCTGTGGCTCTCCACCGAGCCGCTGGACATGCGAGCAGGCACCGAGACGGCGCTCGCCCGGGTAGTGGCTGTCTTTGGCGCAGCGCGCCCACACCACGCCTATCTGTTCGCCAATCGACGAGCCAACCGCATGAAGGTGCTGGTGCACGACGGCATCGGTGTCTGGCTGGCGGCCCGGCGCCTGAATAGCGGCAAGTTCGTCTGGCTGCGCGATGCCGCCACCACCGCCACACTCAGCCGAACGCAGTTCGATGCGCTCGTGCTGGGCCTGCCCTGGAAGAACGTCGGCGAGGCTGGAGTCATCACTGTACTTTGAGTGCTCCGGTCGTTGGCCAGGCAATCAGCGCTTGCACCGATGCGCGAATGTGATGTTAGCCGCATCATCTTCTCCCGTGATCACCGCAGACCACCTTGACACCCTGGAGCCGCAGCAGATGCGAGCGGCCCTGCTGTCGTTGATGGGTGAGCTGGCCGAGCGAGACGGCGTGATCGCACGCCAGGGCCAAGAGGCGGTCTTCAAGCAGGCGCAGATCGACAAGCTCACGCACGAGAACGCACTGCTCAAGCGCATGAAGTTCGCCGCACAGTCGGAGCGCTTCAGCGCCGAGCAGAAGAGCCTGCTCGATGAATCGCTGGATGAGGACCTGCAGGCGGTGGCCGATGAGATCGAGCAGGCCACGCCGCCAGTGGCAGGCCGCCAAGACAAGCAAGTCCCCAAACGCGCACCCCTGCCGGCCAACCTGTCGCGGCGCGAGATCCGCCACGAGCCCGAGTCCACCACCTGCGCCTGCGGTTGCCAGATGAAGCGCATCGGCGAGGACGTGGCCGAGAAGCTGGACTACGCGCCCGGCGTGTTCACGGTGGAGCGCCACATCCGGGGCAAGTGGGCCTGTGCCCAGTGCGAGACGATTCACCAGGTGCCTGTCGATCCTCACATCATCGACAAAGGCATCCCTACCACTGGGCTACTGGCGCAAGTGCTGGTGGCCAAGTACGCCGACCACCTGCCGCTGTACCGCCAGGAAGCGATCTTCGGTCGCGCCGGCCTAGCCATCCCCCGCTCCACGCTGGCGCAATGGGTGGGCTCGTGTGGCGTGCAGTTGCAGCCACTGGTTGACGCCATGAGGACAGAGCTGCTGCAGCGCCGCGTGCTGCATGCCGACGAGACGCCGGTGTCCATGCTCAAGCCGGGCAACGGCAAGGCGCACCGGGCGTACCTATGGGCCTATGCCACGGGCGCCTTCGAGAACATCAAGGCGGTCGTCTACGACTTCTGCGAATCGCGCTCGGGCGAACACGCCCGGCGCTTCCTGGGCGACTGGAGAGGCAGCCTCACCTGTGACGACTTCAGCGGCTACAAGGCCTTGATCGCAAGTGGTGTGACCGAGGTCGGCTGCCTGGCGCACGCGCGGCGCAAGTTCTTCGATTTGCACGCGGCGAACCAAAGCCAGATCGCCGAGGTCGCGCTGCAGCAGTTCGCGCGGGTCTACGAGATCGAGCGTGAGGTCAAGGAGATTGCGACCGATCAGCGCCAAACCATCCGGCAACAACAAACGAAGCCGCTGCTTGATGCCTTGCACCAGTGGATGGTGCTGCAACGCCAGAAGGTGCCGGAAGGCTCGGCAAGCGCCAAAGCGCTGGACTACAGCTTGCGGCGCTGGGAGGCTTTGACCCGGTTCGTCGATGACGGACAGCTGCCCGTGGACAACAACTGGATCGAGAACCAGATTCGGCCGATTGCCATTGGCCGCAACAACTGGCTCTTTGCGGGCAGCCTACGAGCTGGTCAGAGGGCAGCAGCCGTCATGACGCTCATCCAGTCAGCACGACTCAATGGGCATGATCCCTATGCGTATCTCAAGGACGTTTTGGCTCGCTTGCC
>NZ_MIYM01000027.1:2577-4194 GCF_001777155.1 Hydrogenophaga sp. PML113
GCTTGCCCCAGTGGCGCTGCGCAGCGATTCAAGTGCACCGCAATCGCCAACGCATACCCCTCCCGCACAGGTACTGCGGATGGCACGCAGTTGCTTGCGCAGCGCCTGCAACTCGGCGATTCGCTGCTCTACCAAGCGCATTTGATCGTCTAGCAAGGCATTGACCTCGTCGCAGGACATGGCGGGGTCGTCCTGCAACTGCAGCAGAGCCCGGATATCGTCGTGCGACATGTCCAGCGAGCGGCACCGAACGATGAAGGCCAACCTGTCGACATGCTGTTGGCCATATTGCCGATAGTTGTTGGCGGCCCGCAGGGGCGCCTGCAGAAGGCCCTCTGCTTCATAAAAGCGCACCGCGGGAACGGAGCACCCTGCCAATGACGATAGTTCACCGATTTTCATATTTGCCTACCTACCGCTTGACTCTACAGCTACTTGAGGGTTTCTAATACGGGACATGAGTACATGTCAAAGCAGTAGCTGCTCGAGCAGTTGCAATTCGCAGACGGTCGACGAGGCCCCAAGCGCCATTGCTTCCGTGGAGAGCACATTTTCAGTTCCGGGAATGGACTGCCCCTCCGAGGAGAACCTCATTCGCATGGCGCTGGGTGGTCTGACCGGGGTTGGGCCGATGACCTTCGATCTGGCCCATCGGCAGCTCCGGGTGGTGCACTCGGGCGAGCCCGCCAGGATCGCCCAGAAGCTGACGCCCCTGAACTTGGGTGCGGTTCTGCTGACAAGCGAGAGGCGCACCGAAGGCGGGCAGTGGAAGACGCGTTTCTCCGTGCCGAAGATGGATTGCCCGTCGGAGGAGAATCTCATTCGGATGGCGCTGGCCGATGCGTCGGCTGTTGCGGCACTGGACTTCGATCTGAAGGACCGTGTACTCACCGTGCAGCATGGGGGAAGTACGCAAGAGCTGCTGGGCCGTCTCATCCCTCTCAACCTCGGCGCGCAAGTGTTGGACAGCGTGCAAAGCGACGAGTCTACGGCCCCAGACGCAGAGGGGAATGCCTCTGAGGCTCGGACCTTAAAGCTGCTGCTCGCTATCAACGGTGCGATGTTTGTCTTTGAGTTGATCGTTGGCCTGATCGCCCAGTCCACAGGTCTCATAGCGGACTCGCTTGACATGTTCGCCGATGCGGCGGTCTACGGACTGGCGCTCTATGCGGTGGGCCGCGCCGCCGCCTTGAAGATGAAGGCAGCGCACATCGCTGGTTGGTTGCAAGTCGTGCTTGCGCTTGGCGCGCTTTTGGAGGTCGTTCGGCGGGCAGTTGTGGGAAGTGAGCCGGCGTCCATGCTCATGATGAGTATCGGGCTGGTCGCATTGATCGCCAACGTCACCTGCCTGGTGCTGATCGCCAAGAAGCGGGATCGGGGCGCCCACATGACGGCAAGCTACATTTTTTCTGCGAATGATGTGATCGCAAACGCGGGGGTGATAGTCGCTGGTGTTTTGGTCGCTTGGACGGGCTCCTCGTACCCTGACCTCGTGATTGGCGCAGTCATTGCGCTGATAGTGCTCAGCGGTGCCCGGCGCATCCTGAACCTCCGATAGCCAATCTAGCGGCATCCCACACCGATGCCTAGCCAAGGTGGGATGGCCGGCCGCTTACG
>NZ_MIYM01000028.1:0-3656 GCF_001777155.1 Hydrogenophaga sp. PML113
TGCACGAGGCGGGCTTGAGGCGTGGGGAGCACCTGGTGGTGATAGGGGCGAACCGGCCGAGGCTGTACGCGACGATGCTGGCGGCGCAGTCGCTGGGGGCGATCGCGGTGCCGCTGTACCAGGACGCGGTGGCTGGGGAGTGCGTCTTTCCGATCAACAACGCCGAGGTGCGGTTGTGCGTGGTGGAAGACCAGGAGCAGGTGGACAAGATGCTGGAGATCCGGGGGCAGTGCCCGCAGCTCGAGCGCATCTGGTACGACGATGCGCGCGGGCTGAGGAACTACGAGCAGGCGGGGCTGCAAAGCCTGGACGCGCTGGTGGTCGCGGGCGAGGCGTTCGATCGGGCGCACCCTGGGTTCTTCGACGAGCAGGTCGAGCAGGGCCAGCCCGATGACGTGGCGGCGATGTTCTTCACCAGCGGCACGACGGGCAACCCCAAGGGGGTGGTGCACCTGCACCGCGGCCTGCTCGACCGCGCGGGGGCGGGCGCGCGCTTTGACAAGCTGGGCCCGAGCGACGAGGTGCTGGCCTACCTGCCGCCGGCGTGGATCGGGCAGAACATCTTCTCCTACGCGCAGTGGCTGGTCAGCGGCTACGTGGTCAACTGCCCGGAGAGCAGCGCCACGGTCAGCATCGACATGAAGGAGGTGGGGCCGACCTACTACTTCGCCCCGCCCCGGGTCTTCGAGGGCCTGCTGACCAGCGTGATGATCCGCATGGAAGACGCGGGCGCGCTCAAGCGCTGGCTCTTTCACAGCGCCATGGGGCTGGCGCGCCGCGTGGGCCCGGACCTCATGGACGGCAAGCCGGTGGGCGCGTGGGACCGGCTGAAGTACCGCCTGGGCGACTGGCTGGTCTACGGCCCGCTGCGCAACAACCTGGGCCTAAGCCGCGTGCGCGTGGCCTACACCGCGGGCGAGGCCATCGGGCCGGACCTCTTCAGCTTCTACCGCAGCATCGGGGTGAACCTGAAGCAGCTCTACGGCTCCACGGAGACGGCCGTCTTCGTGTGCCTGCAGCCCGACCACGAGGCCAGGGCCGACACGGTGGGGGTGCCCTGCGAGGGGGTGCAGATCAAGCTCAGCGAGACGGGCGAGATCCTGGTGCGCTCGCCCGGGCTGCTCAAGGAGTACCACAAGAACCCGCAGGCCACGGCGGAGGTGCTGGACGCCGAGGGCTGGTACCACACCAGCGACGCGGGCTTCATCGACGCGGCGGGGCACCTGAAGATCATCGACCGGGTCAAGGACGTGGGGCGCCTGAGCGGTGGCGCGCACGACGGCGCCATGTTCGCGCCCAAGTACGTGGAGAACAAGCTCAAGTTCTTCTCGCACATCAAGGAGGCGGTGGCCTTTGGCGACGGGCGAGATCGCGTGTGCGTGATGGTCAACATCGACTTCGAGGCCGTGGGCAACTGGGCCGAGCGGCGCAACTTGCCGTACACGGGCTACACCGACCTGGCGGCCAAGCCCGAGGTCTACGAGCTCATCGCGCAGTGCGTGGAGCAGGTCAACGCCGACCTCAGCCGAGACGAGCGGCTGGCGGGCAGCCAGATCAGCCGCTTCCTGGTGCTGCACAAGGAGCTCGACGCCGACGACGGCGAGCTCACGCGCACGAACAAGGTGCGCCGCGGCTTCATTGGCGAGAAGTACCAGGCGCTGGTGGAGGCGCTGTACGCGGGCAAGCGCGAGCAGTTCATCCAGACGCAGGTCAAGTTCGAGGACGGTCGCACGGGCTCGGTCAGCGCCACGCTGCAGATCCGAGACGCCAAGACCTTCGCCCCGGTGAAGGAGGCGGCATGAGGCAGATCGACATGGACCAAACGGGCGAGTCGGGCAGCGCCGGGGGCGCGGCCGCCAGCGCGGGCGCCAAGAAGATCGGCGAGGTGATCCTGGATGTGAAGAACATCAGCCTGCGCTTTGGCGGGGTCAAGGCGCTGACCGACATCAGCTTTGACGTGCGAGAGCACGAGGTGCGCGCCATCATCGGGCCCAACGGCGCGGGCAAGAGCTCCATGCTCAACTGCATCAACGGGGTGTACCAGCCGCAGGAGGGCTCGATCAGCTTTCGTGGCCAGACCTTCCGGCACATGAACAGCCGCCAGGTGGCCGAGATGGGGATCGCGCGCACCTTCCAGAACCTGGCGCTGTTCAAGGGCATGAGCGTGATCGACAACCTCATGAGCGGGCGCAACCTGCGCGTCAAGAGCGGCTTGCTCGCGCAGGCGTTTCGCCACCCGTTCGCGGGCCTGAAGTGGCTGGGCTCGGCGCAGCAGGAGGAGGAGCAGCACCGCGCCTTCGTCGAGAACATCATCGACTTCCTGGAGATCCAGGCCTACCGCAAGACGCCGGTGGGCACGCTCCCCTACGGGCTGCAAAAGCGCGTGGACCTGGGCCGCGCGCTGGCCATGCAGCCGCAGGTGCTGCTGCTCGATGAGCCCATGGCGGGCATGAACCTGGAGGAGAAGCAGGACATGAGCCGCTTCATCCTGGACGTCAACGACGAGTTCGGCACCACCATCGTGCTGATCGAGCACGACATGGGGGTGGTGATGGACATCTCCGATCGCGTGGTGGTGCTCGACTACGGCAAGAAGATCGGCGACGGCACCCCCGAAGAGGTGCGCGGCAACGAGGAGGTCATCCGCGCCTACCTCGGCACGAGCCACTGATGGAGCAGATGTAGCCATGGCCTTCTTCCTCGAATCGCTCTTCGGCGGCCTCATGGCCGGCATGCTGTACTCCCTGGTGGCGCTGGGCTTCGTGCTGATCTTCAAGGCCTCGGGGGTGTTCAACTTCGCGCAGGGCGCGATGGTGCTGTTCGCCGCGCTGGCGATGGCGCGCTTCTCGACCTGGGTGCCGCAGTGGATCGGCATCGAAAGCCTCATCCTGGCCAACGCCATCGCCTTCGTGCTGGCCGCCGCGCTGATGTGGGTGGTGGCCTGGCTGATCGAGCGTCTGGTGCTGCGCCACCTGGTCAACCAGGAGGGCGTGACGCTGCTCATGGCCACCCTGGGCATCACCTACTTCCTCGACGGCCTGGGCCAGACCCTGTTCGGCTCGAACATCTACGCCATCAACGTGGGCATGCCCAAGGACCCGGTCTTCCTCATGGAGAGCACCTTCCCCGGCGGCGTGCTCATCAACCTCGAAGACGTCTACGCCGCCTGCATCGCCGCGCTGCTGGTGGGCGCGCTCAGCCTGTTCTTCCAGAAGACCAGCACCGGGCGCGCGCTGCGCGCCGTGGCCGACGACCACCAGGCCGCCCAGTCCATCGGCATCGCGCTCAACCGCATCTGGGTCATCGTGTGGTTCGTCGCCGGCGTCACCGCCCTGGTCGCCGGCATCATCTGGGGCTCCAAGCTGGGCGTGCAGTTCTCGCTCACCACCCTGGCGCTGCGCGCGCTGCCCGTGGTCATCCTCGGCGGGCTGACCTCCGTGCCCGGCGCCATCATCGGCGGACTCATCATCGGCGTGGGCGAGAAGCTCTCCGAGGTCTACCTCGGCCCCTTCGTCGGCGGCGGCATCGAGATCTGGTTCGCCTACGTGCTCGCCCTCGTCTTCCTTCTCTTCCGACCCCAAGGGTTGTTCGGCGAGAAGATCATCGATCGCGTCTGAGGAGCTGACCATGTTCTATCGCGAAAACGGTCAGTTCAA